>JAHOYU010000094.1 GCA_019038625.1 Candidatus Latescibacterota bacterium
CTGATGCGGTGTGTCCTGGTATGTATCACCGGTCTATTGATAACTTCTTCTGTGACTATCGCGGAAGATCTGGCAGACAGTGGATCGGGAAGTATCGATGAGATCGGTCGTGGCTCATCGGTCCCGGATCGGAAGGTCGATGGAGAGGGAGACATTGCCTCCAGTGATCTGTCCGTATGGTTGCGAGATATTCCGTTAAAACTGAATTCACTGATAAATTCAAGGATCGATAGCCCGCTGCTTACAAGAGACAGTAACAGTATCCTGAAAGCGTTGATCCTTGCGGACAGGAAAAAACTCGATCCTTCGATTCGTGACGGTTTTTCATATCTTGGGGTGGCTCATTATCTTGCCTTGAGCGGACTGCATTTAGGTGCCATTGCCGGAGTCCTTTCCTGGCTGATGTCCCTTCTTCCCCTGAAAAGGATCATTAGAGATGCTATTCTCCTGGTATGCTTGACCCTTTATACTCTGACGGCGGGCTCTCCGCATTCGTTATTAAGGGCGATAGCGTTGTTGATTACGATGAGGTTGATGTTTCTTGCCGGAAAAAAGATCACGTTACCGACCGCCCTGATCTCCAGTTCGTTTATCCTTGTATCCTTCAGGTATTCTCTCCTGAGCAGCCCGGGGTTTCTTCTTTCGTTCACGGCGGTTGCCGGGATCGGATATATGGGGCTGCCCATAATGGGAGTGTTGACTCCGTATCTTCCGCGTAAAGGAGCAGGCAGGATCTTAAGCTGGTTGGTGGGAGTCATCTGCATCACGGTCTCGGTACAGATGTTCACGCTACCGTTGATTCTAGGTTTCTTTGGCCGGACACCAGTCCTGGCGTTTATTTCAAACATACTGCTAGGTGTACCTGTTATGGCAATCCTGTATATGGGGCTGGCATTCGTGGTGGTGCCTGCAATCTGGATGCAATCTGTTATTTCAGTGCCAGTAAACATGATCGCATGGATATTTCGGAAAGTGCCTGAAACTGCTGGATTTCTTGGTGGTCCGGCAGTGCATGCTGGAGATATTGAGCAAATAGCATACTCTTTATCGATTATAACAGCCTGTCTGTCGCTTGGAAGGGGGAGACGAGGGAAAAAACCGTTGCTTCTACTCTCGGTCATTATTCTAACAGTATCTGTAGCGCTGGGTGCATCGACGAGTAAGGGAACTCAGAGAAAATCCTGGCCGGACGACACGGAAAGGAGTGGTAGGTTTCCGGAGGGAATAGAGATCTTGAAAGATGGGACCGCATGTCTGATAATCGGCCAGAAGCTCAGTAGATATCATGCATGGAGACTTGTCACAGACCTGTGGAAATCAGGTGTATCCTCGGTCGATATCGTCATTGTGCAGGGTACCGACATGTTGTCTTTGATGGGGATTTCCAGTCTTGGCAGAAAAATGAAGGTCGCACATCTGATCTGCAGTCCATTTCTGGGAATCAATGATTCAAATTTCAACTCGAAAATCCACTCGTCCTTCGGTAAGGTGACCTTTTTAGCAGCAGATACAATGATTACAGTGGGAGAATCTATCATATTTCTCGAGGCACCGCCGGGTCTGCCTTCCAGGGGCTGTAAAGTCGATTCGAAGAGTGCTGGATTAAGATTAGATATCGTCTCGTCACCGATTGGGTATTGAAGTTATATACGGGGTGTTACACAGATGAGTTGATGTTGTATATCAGGCGAGATATCCTGGCGTGTATTTTCTCCTCAATGCCTACTTGACTTGAGAGTGTTGAAGAGGATAGTATCGGCCCATTGGCCAGGTGGCGCCCGGAGGCGGACTGCCCGGCCTCTCTGTTTAGGAGGATTTTCCAAGAGTCTGGAGGAAGATGGGAACGGATATCAAGATTGCGGTACTCGCTTCAGGCAGGGGCAGTAACTTCAGAGCTCTTGCGGAGGCGACATCTGATGAAAGATTTCCTGCAGAGACTGTTCTACTGATAGTCGATAATCCTGATGCCGGAGCTCTGGTCTATGCCTCGGAATCGGGAATAGCGGCTGAAATCGTCGATTGCGGCAAAAGGAAGGGGTCGATGACCCCTGAAAGTAGTGAATCTATGGCGGAAATCTGTGCCAGATATGAGATAGACCTTATATGTCTCGCCGGATTTATGCGGATCGTGAAGGGGGAGTTGCTTGACAGGTACTCCGGCAGGATGTTGAACATTCATCCGGCTCTTCTACCAAGCTTTAAAGGGTTGGACGGTCAGGGCCAGGCAATTGAATATGGTGTTAGAGTGTCGGGATGCACGGTTCATTTTGTCGACAAGGGGATAGATACTGGAGCGATCATAATACAAAAAACTGTTCCCGTCGAGAATGATGATACAGCCGAGTCGCTGAGCAAGAAAATATTAGGCGAGGAGCATCGGGCATATCCCGAAGCAGTCAGGCTGTTCGCCGAAAGAAGATTGAAGATCCGTGGAAGGAGAGTTTTCATTGATGATGAATGAAAATAGAGGCCAGAAGGATACGCTGCCAGGAATCGAGCCGACATACAGAGGGAAAGTAAGGGACATATACGATCTGGGTGACATGCTGGTGCTCGTTGCATCAGACAGGGTGTCCGCCTATGATTCGGTCATCCCCACACCGATACCTGGTAAGGGAGCGGTCCTTAATATGATATCGGCAGCCTGGTTCGGATGGTTCGGAGACCTCCAAAATCATATGGTGAGCGTGGATGTAAGTGAGTATCCGGAACCATTCAGAAATTTCGAAAAAGAACTTTCTGGCAGGTCTATGCTTGTAAGAAAAGCCGAGAGGATCGATCTGGAATGCATTGTACGGGGATACATCTCGGGGTCAGGCTGGAAAGACTATCAGAGGACAGGTGCGATCTGCGGGATCGATCTGCCTGAGGGACTTCAACTCTCACAGAAACTTGATCAGCCTGTCTTTACTCCTTCGACAAAGGCTGATTCGGGGCATGATGAGAATGTTTCGCTGGAAGAAGCCGCGGAGATCGTGGGGGAAGATACTGTCAAGGCCGTGAAGAAGTTGAGCCTCGATATTTTCACAAGAGCCTGTGATTACGCTCTGACAAAAGGGATCATCATCGCGGATACGAAGTTCGAATTCGGACGGGTCGATGGTGAAATAGTGATTATCGATGAAGTCCTTACACCGGATTCGTCGAGATTCTGGCTTGTCGAAGAATATGAGCCGGGAAAGCAGCAGAGAAGTCTTGATAAACAGTATGTGCGGGATTATCTCGATAAAAGTGGCTGGGATCATAATCCTCCAGCCCCGGAGTTGCCTGCCGAGGTCGTGTCGAAAACAGTGGAGCGTTATAAAATGGCTGTAAGGAACCTCTTTCCCGACCTTGATATTGAAAGGTATTTTAAATGAGCAAGAAGATCAGAAGAGCTTTGATCAGCGTCACCGACAAGAGTGGTCTCGAGGAGTTCGCGCGTGGGCTTGCAAAGAGAGGTGTTGAGATCATTGCTTCCGGTGGAACGGCTGCGGCCGTGAGTAAGGCTGGAATTGATGTCATCGAGATAAGTGACCTGACGGGATTCCCCGAATGCATGGACGGCAGGGTCAAGACTCTCCATCCAAAGATTCATGGAGGGATCCTCGCTGACAGGGAAAAAGACTCGCATCTTGAGCAGGCCGGAAAGCTCGGGATAGGTCTTATCGACCTTGTCGCGGTCAACCTTTACAGATTCAGGGAGGCAGCGGCCGATCCGGGACTTGACGAAAAGGGAAAGATCGAGCAGATAGATATCGGCGGGCCTACGCTTATCAGATCGGCAGCAAAGAATTATCATTCAGTAGCGATCGTCGTGGATCCGGAAGATTATTCAAGCATACTGGAAGAGCTTGACGCAAAAAACGGGGAAACGACTCTTGAAACAAGACGGACACTTGCTTCCAAAGCATTTCACCACACCGCATCCTATGATGCAGCGATATCGGGTTTCTTCGATTCTATCGAACATCCTGACGGTCTTCCGGAAGAGAAGATAACCGTTTACAGGCGCTCTCGTTCATTAAGATACGGGGAGAATCCTCACCAGCAGGCGGCACTTTATATTTCTGCATCTCCTGAGGGTTCTTTTACAGACTTCGTTCAGCATCAGGGCAAGGAACTTTCCTTTAACAATATTCAGGATATGTGGGCCGCTTTCCTTCTGGGAAAAGACCTGGGGGAGGGTTCCTGTGCAATCCTGAAGCACATGAACCCATGTGGAGCCGCACAAGGTTCAGACCCTCTGAAAAATTTCATGCGAGCCAGGAAAACAGACCCCTTGTCTGCCTTTGGAAGTATTATCTGTGTAAACGATATTGTCGATGGGGAGCTTGCCGAAGCAACAAAAGCTGGTTTCGTGGAAGTGGTATTGGCCAGAGGGTTCACAGAAGGTGCTCTGGAGGCTCTTAAGAAAAAAAAGAACCTTCGTTTGATCACAGTGCCGGAAGCTGAATGGAACAGGGATGTCTCAGGCTGGACAAGCAGGGAGGCTGGAGACATGATGCTTCTCCAGAAAAGGGATATAGGATTTCCCGAACTTGAAAGCCTTGAAGTCGTGACCTCGCGCAAACCTGACGAAGAAGAGATGAAAGCGATGATCCTCGCGTGGAAGGTCGTCAAGCATATCAAATCAAACGGGATCGTCATCTGTGATTCAATGGGTACTATTGGTGTTGGAGCAGGTCAGATGAGCAGGGTGGATTCATGCAGGATCGCAGTCGATAAGGCCAGGAGAGAGAATATGGTGATCGATGGCGGATCGGCAGGATCAGACGCATTTTTCCCCTTCCCGGATGGAGTAGAATATCTGGTCGATGCAGGTGTGAAGAATATAATTCAGCCTGGTGGATCAATAAGGGACGAAGAAGTGATCGCAGCCGCCGAAAAACTGGGTATTTCGATGGTGATGACTGGCAAAAGGCATTTCAGACACTAGAAGACAGGATTGAAGATGAAGGACTGGAGTGGCGAGAGTATTGTAATCCTTGATTTCGGCTCACAGTACACGCAGTTGATTGCGAGGAAGATCAGGGCCCAGAAAGTCTTTTCAAACATTTTAACGAATTCAGCATCAATCGATGAGATAGTCGCTGAAAAACCTGCCGGGATAATTCTTTCTGGAGGACCGGCGAGTGTTATGGATGAGAAGGCTCCAGGTCTGAAAGCGGATATTTTCTCGCTTGGCTTACCTGTGCTTGGTATCTGTTACGGTATGCAGTTGATCTCTATCGACAGGGGTGGGGAAGTAGACAAGTCGGATCACAGGGAATTCGGCCATACAGTGATCGATGTAGAGAGCGAAAACCCTCTGTTCCGGGGTACTCCCGCGCGACAACGTGTCTGGATGAGCCATGGAGTCAAAGTAAATTCTCTTCCTGACGGATTTGAGACGATAGCGTCAACCGAAGGATGCCCTATCGCTGCTGTAGAAAACAGGGCAGAAAAGATTTTCGGGCTACAATTCCATCCCGAAGTATATCATACCGATCACGGGGAGACTATTTTAAGGAATTTTATTTTTGATATCTGCGGATGCAGACCGACATGGAGTTCTGCCAGTTTTGCCGACCGTGAGATAGAGAAGATAAGGGAGACAGTAGGAGATTCCAGGGTTCTTTGCGCTGTGAGCGGAGGTGTTGACAGTTCTGTGATGGCCGTTCTTCTCGACAAGGCAATAGGGAAGCAGCTCTGTCCGGTGTTCGTCGATAATGGACTGCTCCGGGACAGGGAAGCGGAGGAAGTGAAAGAACTGCTTTCGGAATATCTGACGACGGAACTTGTATTCGTGGACGCCACTGATGAATTTCTGGGAAGGCTGGAAGGAGTCACTGACGCTGAAAAGAAACGGAAGATCATCGGTAAGTGTTTTATAGATATATTCGAAGAACAGAGTGGGATACACGGACCTTTTGATTATCTGGCCCAAGGGACCTTATACCCGGATATTATAGAGAGCCGCTCGACAGTCGGTCCGTCGGCCACGATAAAATCACATCATAACGTTGGTGGGCTACCTGAAGATCTCAAATTTGATCTGGTAGAACCGCTTTCTCTCCTCTTCAAGGATGAAGTACGGGAGGTAGGGATGTATCTCGGACTGCCTGAAAGGCAGATAAAAAGACATCCGTTTCCTGGCCCGGGGCTTGCGGTGAGAGTGCCGGGAGAAATTATAAGATCCGACCTGGATGTTCTGCGTCAAGTGGACAGGATATTCATTGACGGCCTGAAAAATAGCGGACTTTACGATGAGGTATGGCAGGCGTTCGCAGTGCTGTTACCGGTGAAAAGTGTGGGAGTGATGGGTGATGAAAGGACATATCAGAATGCTGTTGTACTCAGGGCGGTCACAAGCACCGATGGGATGACCGCGGACTGGGCGAAGCTGCCATTCGATTTTCTTCAGGAGATATCGAACGAGATAATTAATCGTGTCGATGGTGTTAACAGGGTCGTTTACGATATAAGCACAAAACCGCCAAGTACGATCGAGTGGGAGTGACAGCCAGAAGCGGGTTTTCTCTTCTGGCACCTAACTTGCCCTTCCTGTTTCAGTTAATACCCTTATTACTTGAGAGGTAATAGTACGGTTATGCCAAAATCATGCAACAGCGTGTTACTATTGATGTTATTGCTGACAGTCGTCTCCTCGTCCAGTCAGGCCGCCGCAAGGGATGTCCATGTCTGGAGAGGAGAATACGCGAAAGCGGTACCAGGAATGCATCATGTTCTTCAAAGGGAAGATGCTCCTTATCTGGTAATGGCCGGAGAGTTGGGGAGGGCATCCGAGGCCCTTCGGGGTGATGAGGACGAGTTGCTGAAAGCTTTTATTTCGTTCCGGGCAGAAGAATGGTCTGACGTCATTGAAAGTTCAATTGGAGTCATGACAAATCCATGGCTTGAAACATATCGAAAATATATGAGGTCATCTTCTTTTCTTAAGATGGATATGCCGGATAGTGCTATTTCCATTTCAAAGAAGTTGCTGACAGATTATTCGACAGGCAACAGACATTCGACTGACACTTTCACATTAAAACGCGTAATGAATATCTACGCCAGATCTCTTTTTCTTTCTGGCAGGATAGATCCGAATCTGCTGGAGACGGTGGATCTGGGTTGTATCGAGGGAAATACTCTGGTCGATCTTGCGGTACAATATTTTTCGGAAGGGTTATACGAATCCTCGAACATTCTGATCATTGAAGCCTCGGGAAAGAGACTTGGTACGGACGGGAAGAAGAAACTCGAAGAGATCCTCCTTTCAGAGAAATGGGAAGGAAGTGACATCCCCCCCAGTGATCTGGCCAGGATCGCCCGCGGCGCGATCGGCGCAGGGTTGTCGGATGCAGGCGAAAGAGTTGTCAGCGTACTTGAAAAAGGAGATCATGACAGGTGGGAAGCCTCTTTCCTGCATGGCCTCATTCTGGAAAAAATGAACCGTAAGAGAGCTGCAAAAAAAAGGTTCAAGGAGATATTCAATTCCAGTGCTCCGATAGAGATCAAGAAAAACTCTCTTCTGCGGATCGCCTCAATCGATTATTCCCTCAGAAGGATGAATAATGCGGCAGCTAATTATCGTATGTTCGGTGTCTACTATCCGGATGACGCAAGGGCGGAGAACGCGATAGATATTTCAGCAAGGATCAAAGTAGCACAACGAAAATGGGATAAGGCGATCGATACGTGGGACCTGACAAGGCGAAAAGGCCCAGTTTCGTCTGTAGGTCGCAATTCGGTGATCAGTGAAGCAGCACTGTGTATCAGGCTTGGTCGGCGAAAACAGGCAAGAAGTATACTGAATTCGCTTATGTCTCATGTTGATGGAAGAAGCAGTGCAGCGGCGATTTACTGGATGTACAGGGCCAGCGATGATCCTGATTCGTTGGATATGTGGAAGGGAAGATTGGAAGAGGTCGTACCCGCATCGGTCTATTCGTTAGCCATGGAGAATGAAGAAAAGCCCGGTTTAAAAGGGATAGAAGGATTCGTGGCAGATGAGATAAAGCGACTCGAGGTTGAAGAACGGGAAGAGTATGAAGCAATCAGGTCTCGAATATTTCATGATAGATCAACCTGTGAATCTATGCTTTTGGACGCCTTTGACTATCTTATAGACAACGGACTTCTTGATGAAGCTTCAGAGCTAGCTTCCGTCGTTGAGGCTGGTAAAGACGAAGATGAATGGTTACCCTGGTATCTCTATTGTCGCTTCAGGGAAAAGGGGATGATCGGAGAGAGTCTTTCAGTCCTGCACAAGGGCAGGAACTACCCGGGTGGTGGGAAGGTTCCAATAAAACTTTTGTATCCAGTCGCATATTCAGGGTTGATTGCTGAATACACTGAAAAATATAACATCCCTCCCGAACTCGTCCTCAGTGTCATTCGTGAGGAAAGTTCGTTTGATGACAAAGCTGTCTCACCAGTGGGAGCGGTCGGGCTGATGCAACTGATGCCTTCGACTGGAAGGTGGATCGGAGAAAAACTGAAGATCAGAGATTTTAATAAAACGTATTTGTCAGAACCTTGTTTCAACATTTCAGCTGGTACATGGTATCTGAGATTTCTTCTCGATAGATGCGAAGAATCGATTGTGGGAGCTTTGGCGGCATACAATGCGGGAAACAGGAAAATGTCTTCCTGGAAAAAGGAATATGATCCATCAGGTGATCCTCTGCTGGCGATGGAGCTGATAGGGATCAAGGAAACAAGAGAATATGTCAGACGTGTGATGTCGACAATGGCGATGTACAGAAATATGTACATGGACAACGGAGTCGAGAGATGAAACTGAAGGAACTGTTCAGCCTGTTCATATTCTCCGGGACCGCTTTCCTGTTTTTTATTTCAGGGGCGAGAACAGGTTCAACGCTGGTGGTTCCTCCCTGGACTCATACTTATGGTTTTCACAAAGTCACTGAATATCAACTCAGATTGATGTCGGCATTCAAGACAGGTTTCCTGGATCCGGAGGCAGTATTCTGCACAGGACTGAAAAGTGACTGTGATTCAGGTAGTACGGATGACGACGATGACATAGCGATATTCGGGATCAATAGATATGATAATACTGTGATTTATAGTACGGAAAGTGGAAGAGTGAAGGTGGTGGGGAAAGATAGCGATACAGTGAAATTCTCAGAACCTGCAGATCTCACAGGAGACGATTGTGGGAATCTTTTTGTGGCCGATACCGGGAATAACAGGATAGTACATCTCCGGTTGACGGATGGGGATCTTGTCTTTATGAGGGAGTTGAAAACATTCGATGGACTCGAACTGGATTCACCCCGTAGCATCGATTATTCGGGTGGCCTGTTATTCATTGCTGATACTGGTAACGACAGGATAGTCGTGACCAGTCCTGATGGAAAAACCGAATCGATCCTCATGCCCGGGACCGATGGATCAAGGCTCGAGTCACCAATATCAGTTAGTGTCGTATCTGAGAGTGATGACTGGGTTTATTACAGAGATCCCTTCGTGGCGGTTGCGGACAGTTCCGGAAAAAGATTGTGGAAGATCGAATTGGATAATGGCAGGACCACGGTTGTCAGATATTGCAATATATCCGGGAGGAACGGCGCATTCAATGCTATTGATACGGATTACTACAGTAATATCTATATCACAGACAGATCGTCTTGCTGCATATACAAATTTGATCGTAATCTCAATCATATCATAACTCTAGGGAAAGGCATGGAAGGTGGAGTCGACTTCGATGAAGCGAGGGACATCTCAATAAACAGACGTTTCGGCCAGGTTGTCGTATTAGGGGGGAAAGGATTAAGATATTTCTGGGTAGGGACCGATCTTCTGCATTTCAACGCATCTGGTCTGTGTTACGACAATAAAGCGGGGAAATGTAGTGTAGACATATCGTTTCTCATCACAGAACATTCGGTCGTCGATATATTTCTTGAGGATATGAATGGCGAAGAAAGGTTGTATTTTGCAAGAGATTTCCTTCTTCCGGGGGGACAATTCGACAAGAGGATCGAAGTGGGTGGTCTTGATCCAGTAACTATTGAAAATTATCGGCCCAGGCTGGTAGCAGTCGCGAAACCCACTTATTCTTCAACCGATTATATAGCTATAACAAGGAAATCATCCAGGCTTAAGCCCACCTTCCGGTAATCAGATCTGATCTGAACCTCCCAGAATTCCTTTTGGCCTGCCATTTGCAATAATCCCACATATCGTGTTGGTGGCCAGAATTTATAAAGAAACCCAGAAATGGAAAGGGCTCAGATAATGTTTATAAATAGATTTCTTGGATTCTTGCCAAAAAGCAACTTGAAGAAGGCTCTGGGGTTCCTGAACAAGGGTGAGTACAGGAAATCGTGCAGGGAGTTCGAATCATATCTTGCTCGGAAAGCCGGTGTGATAGGAGGTAAGGACCAGGAAATGATTCGGATGTACATGGTAGAGTCCTTTATCGAATATGCGAGGGAACTGGAAATCGCGGGGAAGTACGATGAAGCTGCCATAGAACTCGAGAAAGCGGTCGAACTGCAGCCTCATTATGCAGATGTCCACTTTACCCTTGGGTGCATGTACGGTATTTCAGGAAAAACGGTCAATGCACGGGAGAGCATCAAGAGATCCCTTGCTATTAACCCTGACTACTTCAGGGCAAGAATCATGCTCGCAAAAAGCTATCGTGACGACGGGAAATATGACAGGTGTATCGAAGAGATGGGTATGGCCTTATCCGCTGCCCCTGATTTCTTTTCCGAAAAGGTGCGTGAGTTGACAAGGGAAATCAGGATCGAACCGGATGGCAAAAATGCGGATGATCTCTTTGAACTGCTTCTGGAAGAAAAACCGTCTTCGTCGCAGGTAAGTAAACAGATCGCACTTGAAGCAGTACAGAACGGAGATTATGAATACGCGATAACTGAACTGAAAAAATCTGTATCGATGAATCCAAATTATCCCGACTTGCATAATCTTCTCGGAATAGCTTACGCGAACATGGGGATGACCGATGATGCTGTAATGGAATTTGAGACAGCTTTAAAGGTCAATCCTGACTACCTGAAGGCCAGAATCAACATGGCGCTCACTCTTTACGAAAAAGGTTCTTCGGAAGAGGCGATGACACACCTGAAAGTCATCATGAATCTCGATCCCGAGAACGAATTGGCCAATAATCTTCTCAAGGAACTTGAACCGGTCCTGAACAAGAGGTAGATAGAAGTGAATATCGATTATTATGCAATCCTGGAAGCGTGGCCGACTTCATCAAAGGATGATATAAAGAAAAACTACTTCCGTCTCGCAAAGCTTTATCATCCTGACGTAGCTGGTGACAAGCCAGAGAACAAGGAGCGATTCAAGCGGATCAACGAGGCGTTCAGTGTACTGGACAATACGGAGAAAAGACAGCAGTACGATGAATCACTTAGAAAAAGCAAGCAGCAGGGGTCACGTGACGCCCAGGCATTGCAGGAAAACGACCTGAGAGCTGCCTCCATCGCTTTTCGGCAGGCAAAGGAGTCGATGAGGGACGGGTTCTACGATAAGGCTGTTCTTTTGCTCAAGTCAGCCATCAGGTACAATCCATCCAATCCTACATATCAGAGTTGGTATGGATTCAGCCTTGCGATGACGAACAAGAATCTCCATGAAGCCAGGGACGCTTGCCGTATGGCTATCCAGAGCGAATTTTATAATGCCGACTATCATGCGAACCTGGGGTTTGTATATTTCAAAGCAGGTTTGAAGGCTCAGGCAATAAAGCATTTCAATGAAGCCCTGAAATGGGATAAGGAAAACAGTATAGCAAATAAATTCCTTGATCAGGTCGACAGCGGCAGAAGGAAGGATGTGGGGCCGATTGACAGGATGATCTCGGCCGCAAAGCATCTCTTTGGGGCAAAAAGTAGTTAAATCGCTGGTTTAATCCCGCAAACTCATATTTTTGTTGCATTTTCAGCGCGTCCCGGCTAGTCTCCGCAAGCGAGGTGGTCGTGATGAACAAGACGTCTTTTCTGTGTATTGGCAACAAGGGCAAGGAAAACTCGCTCGTCTATCAGGAAACTCCCAGAAAATCCAGAGGTGAAGAGTTTTTTGTTTTCTTTTCTCCTTCGGATCCCGCGTTCGAACAAGTCGCACGGAAGTTATTCAGGAATATCATTTCTCTTTCCAGGCTCGGGCATCCGTCAAATTTCTTTTCAAAGGTGATAGAGATATTCAAGGATGCGGCTGATCTCTATGATCCGGAAGGTGCTTTTCTCTCAAATTCAACGATCCTTGTCATGATAAAGAGAGAAAAAGATGTCTATCTTCTCCGGAACAGGGGTGTAGAGGCTATTCACAGGGATATCGATAGATCTGTCGAGACCCAGCTTGATGTCTGGCCAGGAGTTCACCGATACGATCTGGATCGGCACACAGGCCAGGTCGAACTTTTTGAAAGTAAAACAGAGGATTTCTTCACATTCCAGCGATTTGAAATGAAACCTGGCAGGCATACCATTGTTTTCGTGCCGTCGAAAGATTTTATTGAAAGGCACCGTGAGGCGATGCTCAACAGTGTATTCTTCCCTTCGATCGAGATGAAAGATAATGGGATCGAGACCGGGATCGATCTGACATTTCCGGCAATGCGATGGAATATACCGACGATTTATGATACGCCGCTGACTGGCGAAAGGAGAATGGGAATGATAAGAAAATGGATTCCGTATTCGGCCGGTGCTGTAGCTGTCATTGCAGCCCTCTTATTTATTTTCAAACCTTTTGGAAGTGGGGGCGATAGTTCGATAGAAGGTGATGTTCTTCTTACAGCTGAAGACGGAACAGAGGAAACAACCGAGATAAGAGTTGCTGAACATCCTGGATCTGAAAAGACTGTTGAGGAGGAAACCCCTCTGCCAGGCAGCATTTCTGGCGAAGTGACGATAAGTCTGGTTGATGGGTGGAAAAAGAAATTCGAGGCGCCTGTAACGTCCTCGCCTGTCATAACAGGGGATCAGGTCATATTTGGATGCCGTGACGGGAAGCTGTATTCCTTCAGCAGGGATGGGGCCCTTCTATGGAAATACGAAGGAAAACAGGGAATCGGAGCTTCTCCGTGTGTGTCTGAAGGAAGAGTGATCTGCGCTGATTACGAGGGAAATGTCTTTTGTCTCGACGCGTTATCGGGCAGACTCATATGGAACAATGTGACTGGGGACAAGATCGTAAGTTCGCCCGTCGTCGGGAAGGGCCTGGTTATCACCGGGACGACAAAGGGGACCCTCTCAGCGTATTCCCTTGAAGACGGAAGACTATTATGGAGTGAAAAGATCGGTACGGGAATCTGGGCGACGAGTACCATAGAGGATGATTTTGTCATCGCAGCGACAACTGATGGATCATTGGTGAGACTGAATCATTCCGGGAGGGTACTCTGGAGAGTCAAGCCTGGTGGGGATATCTATTCGAGTCCTCTCGTTCTGAGAGAAAATGACCTTGTCATTTTCGGTACAGGAGATCGGTTCATATACGCATATTCTCTCTCGGCGGGCAATCTCATGTGGAGATTTTCAGCAGGCAGCGACATAAGGAGCGCTCCTGTGACAAACGGAAGTGACATATTTGTCGGTTCGGAAGACGGAAATCTTTTTGCTTTGACATCAGCCGGAACTCTTTCATGGAAGAAAAATGTCGGCGGTGCGGTAAGATCGCGGCCTCTTCTCGCTGGAGATGTTGTGTTTGTAACGACATACGGTTCAAGACTGAAAGCGTTCAAATCGATAGATGGGGAGCCTGTGGATGAATACAGGGTAGAATCTCCCGTCTATTCATCGCCGGCGACTGATGGTAAATTGATTTATTTCGGGTCAAATCAGGGGTATTTTCATGCTGCTCGCCTTGAGCGTGGCATCAGTTAGGCCGGTTGTCAGGTGTCGAATCCCCGACAATCAGCTCAGGGACAATACTACCTTCCTTGCTTATTTTTCGCCCGTAAGCTATTTTCCGGGTAAATCGGAGGTTATTTGAGTGTTTAAGGGAATTGTAAGGAAATTATTCGGGGATCGAAAATCGAGACTCATGAAAGGGCTTGAACCGAGGATCGAGGAGATCAAGGGATACGCGGAAGGCTATTTATCCCTGGGCGATGAACAATTCCCCGAAAAGACCCTTGAATTCATTGAAAGGTTGAAGGCTGGCGAGACGACGGACGATATTCTGCCTGAAGCATTTGGCCTCGCATACGAAGCCTGCAGGCGTCATGTCGGTAAAAGCTGGGTCGTGGTCGGGCAGGAGCTCAAGTGGGAAATGATCCCTTTTGATGTTCAACTAGCCGGGGCGATAGCCCTTCACGAAGGGTCAATAGCTGAGATGGCCACTGGTGAGGGAAAGACTCTCGCGGCAGTCATGCCACTATACCTCAATGCCCTTAAGAAAAAAGGCGCTCATCTCGTCACAGTCAATGACTACCTGGCGAAAAGGGATTCGGAGTGGATGGGGGAGATCTACAGCTTTCTGGGACTTACTTTCGGGTGTCTTCAGAACGACATGAGTCCTTCAGAAAAGCTGGAGATCTATAGACGCGATATCACTTACGGTACGAACAACGAGTTCGGATTCGATTATCTCAGGGACAATATGAAGATGAGCAGGGATCAACAGGTCCAGCATCATCACTTTTACGCAATAGTAGATGAGGTAGACAGTGTTCTGGTAGACGAGGCACGAACACCTCTCATAATCTCCGGGCCGGTATCCGGTTCTTCAAAAAACGAAAATTTCGCACTTCTCAGAAACCGGGTCGAAGCTCTTGTTAGAAAACAGAAAAGGATGATAAATGATATCCTGACCGAAGTAGAAAAATCGGCCGGAAAAGAAGATGACGAAAGTGATGACGATCTTGGTATAAAGCTGCTTCTTGCAAGAAGAGGTGATCCCAAGAACAAGAGATTCATGAAGTTGCGCAAATCTCCCGGTTATGAAAAGATGATGCTCAGGGCTGAAGCAGATTTTATGAGGGAGAAGAGGCTTCATGAACTCGACGAGGAGTTGTATTTCGTCATTGACGAAAGGGCAAACACAATTGACCTTACCGATAAGGGCAGAAACAATCTCTCTGCGGAAGACCAGGAGATGTTCATTCTGCCGGATCTGAGTCTGGAAATCAAGAATATCGACTCCAACGAGTCCCTCGATTTCAAGAGTAAGCTGGCCAGGAAGGACGAGGCTTACAGACGTTACGCAAGCAAGAGCGAGATCATTCATAACTTTTCACAACTTTTAAAGGCCTACACACTCTTCGAAAAGGATGTCGAATATGTCGTGCAGGACGGAAAAGTTATGATCGTTGATGAATTTACAGGCAGGTTGATGGCGGGCAGAAGATTCAGCGATGGACTTCACCAGGCCCTGGAGGCGAAAGAAAAGGTGCGGATCGAGGGAGAAACCCAGACATTCGCCACTATCACCCTTCAGAACTTCTTCAGGATGTACGACAAGCTGGCCGGGATGACGGGAACCGCCGAGACTGAAGAAGAGGAATTTCACAAGATATACAAGCTTGCCGTAAATGTTATGCCGACAAACAAACCGATACGGCGCATAGACTATGATGATGTCATCTTCAGGACCAAGAGAGAAAAATACACAGCTATCATCAAGGAAATAAGAAGACTTCACGAAGCAGGCCTGCCGGTTCTTGTGGGAACCGTCACCGTAGAAGTCTCAGAGACCCTCAGCAGGATGCTCAAACGCGATGGTATCCCTCACAATGTGCTCAACGCAAAGCACCACCAGAGAGAGGCAGAAATTGTCTCCTCAGCCGGAAAGAAAGGCGCGGTCACTATAGCTACTAATATGGCCGGACGTGGAACAGACATCAAACTCGAAGCAGGAGTGGTCAAGTGTGAGAGGTGCTGTATACTCTGCGAGACCCCCGACGATTGTCCTCAGTGTCCTAATGGAGAAAAAAAGACGGAATGCACAGAAGACGTGCCTTGTGGACTTCATATTATCGGAACCGAGAGACATGAGAGCAGGAGGATCGACAGGCAGCTCAGGGGGCGTTCGGGCAGGCAGGGTGATCCCGGTTCTTCGCGTTTCTTTATTTCCCTGGAAGACGAATTGATGAGGCTGTTCGGGTCCGAAAGGATATCATCGGTGATGGACAGGCTCGGGGTCGAGGATGGTGAAGTCATAACCCATCCGTTTATCACAAAAGCCATAGAAAAATCTCAGAAAAAAGTTGAAATGTACAACTTCGGGATCAGGAAGAGACTTCTCGAATACGACGACGTGATGAACATGCAGAGAGAAGTCATATATGGGCGCAGGAACGAGATGCTTGCTCTTAAGAGTATAGATGAAATGGTAGAAGGACTTATCGATAATGTCAGTGATGGGATCCAGGAGAAATACCTGCCAGAAGAGTCCGAGGTAGATGAGTGGGATCTTGACGGTGCATGTTCCGAGATGGAGAATATATTCCTCGCGCCGTTCGAGAGCGGAGATATCTCTGAAAAGGTCAAAAAGACGCCGGGAGCCGTATTGACGCTTATGAAAGAAACCGCTCTCAAGGCTTTTGAAATGAGAAAGGCGACTATACCACCCGACATCCTTGAAAAATTCGGCCAGATCATCATGCTTCAGAGCATAGATGAAAAATGGATGGACCATCTTCACGAACTTGATAATCTCAAAGAAGGCATACATCTTCGTTCATACGCTCAGAAGGACCCACTACTTGAATACAAACAGGAAGCGTTTGGGATGTTTTCCGAGATGCTCGAGGATATCGACAAATCGATCTTGTGGGGGCTGTTTCATGCCCGTCTCCAGCCCGAAGATGAAAGCCGGAGACAGAGAAACGTGGATTCCGGAGTCGCGGTGCACCAGGTCGCTGATGCGTACAGCGCTGGAAGACCACAGGCCCAGTCTGGGAAATCTTCTGCAGGAGGTACTTCCGGTCGTCCGCCTCAGCCGCGACCTGCAATGAGAGAGGAACCGAAAGTAGGACGGAACGATCCATGTCCTTGCGGAAGTGGTAAAAAATATAAAAAGTGTTGCGGAAAGAAAGACGTATAAGCATTATTCTCCATTGAACAATATGGACCAACAGCTTTCAGACGGGGATGGAGATGAAGGAACGCATCAAGGAGATCATAACCTATATCATGGACCTGAGAACAGGTGATCCTTTCGATATGGCGTTTATGTACGATGAATTAGAGGACCTGGGTTACTCCAGCGATGAGATCGACCAGGCTTTTACTATCCTTGATTTTGACGGTGAGACTGGAGATATCGATTCGCCGTCATTCGTCCATAATAAGAACAGGATCCTTGGCGAAGGAGAAAAAATAGTGCTTTCGATTGAAGCTCAGGGATACCTGCTCCGCCTCAGGGCCTCGGGTTGGCTTACAGAAGTCCAACTTAGTCTGATCATAGAAAATGCTGCAATCGATTATCAGGTCCCGATATCTGTCAATGAAATCATTGAGCTTACTGAAAGGTATGTACCGGAGATACCAGACGACATCCTTACCGGATCGGGCAGACCTTCCGACATGCTGAATTAGACAGGGAGAATAATTTGAATCAGGTGCTTGTTATTGTAGAGTCCCCCGCAAAAGCCAGGACGATAAAGAAATATCTTGGAAAAGGTTATAAGGTCAAGGCTTCGGTCGGGCATATCAGAGATCTTCCAAAAAAAGAACTCGGGATAGATATAGAGAAGGGGTTTACTCCCAAGTATGTCAACGACAGAAAGAAAAGCAAAATAGTCAAGGAATTGCGGGAAGAAGCTGCAAAAAGCGAAGAAGTTCTTCTAGCAACGGACATGGATCGTGAGGGAGAGGCTATCGCCTGGCACCTGGAAGAGATCCTTAAGAAGACTAAAGTCCCTATGCGGAGGATTATCTTTAACGAGATAACTGCCAACGCGATAAGGGAAGCGGTGGAGAATCCTCACGAGATCGACATGAATAAGGTAAACGCGCAACAGGCAAGGAGAATCCTGGATAGACTCGTCGGTTATCTCATCAGCCCGGTTCTGTGGAAGATATTTTATAGGGGGCTCTCGGCTGGCAGGGTGCAGAGTGTCGGGTTGAGGCTCCTGTGCGAACGTGAAGAGGAGATCAGGCAGTTGATTCCAGCGGAGGGCTGGACGATAGAAGCATTACTCA
>JAHOYU010000095.1 GCA_019038625.1 Candidatus Latescibacterota bacterium
TGTGCCGATCTACTCCGGCCAGGGTAACAGAGAATACCGGGACAAGACGTGGTCCACAAGGGTGACTGGGACGACTCCACAATATGCTGTAATCAACAACGATTTTCCGATAGATGGAAGGTTTTTCACGAAAGAGGAACTGGACAGGAGGGCGCAGGTCTGTCTGTTGGGTTCGACTGTGCATGAAAAACTTTTCGGGAGCGGTTCTCCCGTGGGGGAGAGCATCCTTCTGAATTCGAAGCGTTTCACGGTGATAGGGTTGCTCGGGGTGAAAGGTGAGGGCTGGTCAAGTCCTGACGACCAGGTGTTCATGCCGATAACCACCGCGCAGGAGCGTCTCTACGGGGTCGATCACCTCTCCAGCATATTAGCGCAGATGAATGCGGGTGGCAGTGACGATGAGGCTCTATTCGATATCGAAACGATACTTCGAAGGAATCACCGTCTCCGCGAAGACCAGGATAATGATTTTCGTGTTCGACGGCAGGATTTTTTCCTGTCGACGATCCAGGACACAAACGCCGAAATCGCAAATTTCATAGTATTGATCGCCTTTGTGTCGCTTGCTGTGGGCGGGATCGGAATTGCCAACGTCATGCTCGTATCGGTCACCGAACGGACAAGGGAGATCGGTATACGTCGTGCGATGGGTGCCAGGAAAAAACATATTCTCACGCAGTTCCTCGTCGAGTCTGCTATATTGGGCCTCTTTGGGGGTTTGCTGGGTATAGTGGGTGGGATGACATTCAACCATTTTAATATAGGCGCGGGATTGATCCTCCCATGGAACTGGATCGGTTACAGCTTCGGTATCTGCGCCGGGATAGGGGTGATTGCCGGGCTCTATCCCGCCATGCGGGCGGCGAGCGAGGACGTTATCAGGGCTTTGCATCATGAATGACACTATTATGCATTATCTATGGTTGGAGGTCCGGGCACTCGATTTGTCGGGACATCCTTTGCCACAGATGGTATTGATGAGATTCGATTGAATTCACAACTTTGCTGTTAACAGGAGGTATCACAGCATGAGGAAGCAGGTGGCACTACTGATCGCTATCGTCTCGGCAGCGGTCCTTTCCGGTATGCCGGTGATGGCATGTACCAATTTTCTGGTCACGAACGGGGCTTCGGTCGACGGGTCGACGATGATAACGTACGCGGCCGATTCCCATGTATTATATGGCGAACTTTATCACTGGCCGGCGAGGGACCATCTTTCCGGCAGTATGCTGGATATTTATGAATGGGACACCGGCAAGTATCTCGGTCAGATCCCGCAGGTGGCGCATACATATTCTGTGGTCGGTCTGATCAATGAACACCAGGTGAGCATTGGGGAGACGACCTGGGGTGGTCGTTCGGAACTTCGTGATTCGACAGCGGTCATGGATTACGGTAGCCTCATGTTCATCACTCTGCAGCGTTCGAAGACGGCCAGGGAAGCTATTGATGTCATGACCAGCCTGGTAGCAGAGCATGGATATTACAGTTCAGGCGAATCATTCTCGATAGCCGATCCGAACGAAGTCTGGTTCATGGACCTGATAGGAAAGAACGCCGCGAATCCCGGCGCGGTCTGGGTAGTGCGAAAGATTCCGGATGGATACATATCGGGACATGCCAATCAGGCGAGGATCCGCCAGTTCCCGCTGAAGGACAAGAAAAACTGTCTCTACGCTCCCGATGTGATCGATTTCGCGCGCGAGATGGGTTATTACGAGGGATCAGACAAGGATTTCAGCTTTGCTGACGCGTACGGGCCTCTCGATTATGGAGCGCTAAGGTTCTGCGAAGCTCGTGTCTACGCGATGTTCAACAGGGCCGCTCCATCGTTGAACCTCTCGATGGATTTCGTCAAGGGTGTTGCCGGCGCGGAGCCGATGCCCCTCTTTATCAAGCCGGACCGCAAGCTGTCGGTCCACGATATCATGGAATTCATGCGCGATCACTTCGAAGGTACCGATTTCGATATGACGAAGGACGTCGGCGCCGGGCCATACTCCTGTCCATACAGGTGGAGGCCATTGACCTGGACCGTAGATGAAAATAAATATGTGAACGAAAGAGCGACTTCGACACAGCAGACAGGATTCTCCTTCGTCTCGCAGATGCGTTCGTGGCTGCCCGACCCGATAGGCGGAGTCACGTGGTTCAGTGTGGACGACACGTACAGCACTGTTTACGTCCCGATCTATTGTGGAATAAACAAGGTCCCCCATTCCTATGCGGTCGGGCCCGGCGATTTCCCTCATTT
>JAHOYU010000096.1 GCA_019038625.1 Candidatus Latescibacterota bacterium
GTGTAGAGGGACGCGAGACCCCGGTGCCTGGACCGGTGAGTGGTATAGTTGCTGACTCATGTGCTGCCGATGGAAATTTCGAGCTTCTTAACGCTCTCAGGGGCGATGTTATCTGGATCAACAACGACTGCCGCGATGAGATCGAGCTATGGGAGAATACGCAGTGTTCAAAGGGTGACGCGACATTCACAGCATTCCAGACCGGTGTGGACGGCAAGGAGACACAGGTAAACTGGCTTGTCGGCTCAGCTCCGCCCCCACCGAATATGAGACTTCTTCCAGGCAACGACAAGGTCGTTGTCATGTGGGACAACTTCAGCGAAGTGACTCCTGATGTCAGTACTCTCGAGCTGGATTTCGAGGGTTACAGGATATGGAGAGCCGATGGATGGACCAGGCCCATGGGTACATCGGTCCTGAGCGGTCCGCCACGTGAGCTCTGGCAGCTGATCGAAGAGCGTGATATTTTGAATAACGTCAGCCCTAATATTGATTTCAGATATCCGATCTCCGAGGTTCGTGACGATCGTGTCGGCTGGCAGTATGAGCCGCTCAAAGGTCTTGACGGTAAAGATGCGGTCATAAGACTTTTCGAGGAGAGTGTCTGGTATTCGCCTCTCGACACAGTTGCCTGTCCTCCGGGGCTTTCCAATAGTGAATGTGATACTCTCGAGGCAATGGCGAGGTACAATCTCGGCTTCGAGGGAGGGCTTCAGTACTACAAATTTATCGATGAAAGTGTGCATAATGGAATGCACTATTTCTACAGTGTTACAGCATATGATCATCTTATTGCCAATGGCGTGCCGGTCAAGGTCGGGAAATTCGGGGATTCTTCCTCGAACTTCGCGTATACTTCACCACTCTCTGACCCTCAGGATGTTGATGAGTATGAAGACGATGAGGTCTACGTCGTGCCAAACCCCGCAACTGCGGTGACCATGAGCCCCTGGCAGCTCGATCCCAATATGGATGATCCTACCGGTATCAAGGTGGAGTTCAGGAATCTGCCTCGATGCCGCAATACGGTAAGGATATTCACCATGTCTGGTGACCTGGTCGAGGTCCTTTATCATAACGGCGGTTCCGGGGACCAGCAAGGCACGCTTGTATGGGATCTTGTTTCCCGTAACGGGCAGAACGTCACAAGTGGGGTCTACCTGTTTGCAGTGGAGCCGGAAGATGAGAGGTTTGAGAAGGTAATCGGCAAGTTTGTTATTATAAGGTAACTATTATTACATTCACCTCCAGGAGGTCTGTTGATGAAGAGCAAGGTTTTTATTGGGGTCCTGATCCTGGTGATGGCACCCTCCATTCTTTTCGGGGCGACGAAGCCTTTCGAGAAGGTGGGTACCTATGCCGCGCAGTTCCTTAAAATAGGGACTTCTGCGCGTGCCGCCGGTATGGGCAGCGCGTTCACTGCTGTAGCGAACGACGCCACGGCAATGTACTGGAATCCTGCCGGGCTGGTGGAGATCAACCGTACCCAGGTCACGCTTAACAACGTTGTCTGGCCTGCAGATATAGATGTATATTTCGCCGGTGCGGTCTTTACTACTCCATACCTGCCAGGAACCTTCGGTATCAGTGTGAGAGCCCTGACGATGGATCCGCAGGAGGAACGTACGATCTACATGCCCCAGGGGACCAACAGGTTCTTCGATGCCGGGGATATGTCTTTCGGGCTTTCCTATGCGATGTATTTTACCGACAAGTTCTCTGCCGGTACTACCGTTCATTATATCCACATGGGACTCGCTGACAAGAGTGTCGGAGCGATGGTCGTGGACTTCGGTCTCCTCTACAGGATAGGCATTCAGGGGATGAAGTTGGGTATGATGATCCAGTCCTACGGCGGTCAGATCGATTTTGACGACCGTTCTTCGAAGCTGCCCACGCTGTTTCGTGTGGGACTCAGTATGGATGCGTACAGGCAGGGCGCACACGCGCTTCTCGCTTCAGGCGAGTTCTCACATCCTTCCGACAACAAGGAACGGATGAATGTCGGTATGGAATACGGGTTCAACCAGTTCTTTTTCCTGCGTTCAGGATATAATATCGACTACGATACGCAGGGATTGGCGTGGGGCCTCGGTTTCAGGATAGACACCAGCCAGACTTCGGATCTTGGATTCGATTATGCGTGGGAAGATCTCGGATACCTTGGCGCGGCTCACAGAGTGACGCTGAACTTTAGCTACTAGGTGGTGAATAGAGTCTGAATTCGCGGGCTGACCAGATGAACAGGATTTTAAAGATTCATTTATTGATTCTGCTCTTCATCGTCGGTTCATCTGGAGATAGTGCGGGGCAGACTTTCAGAGGGTCCGGAGATTTCGAATTCTTCCTGGATGCCGGTTCGCTTCCACAGAGGAGTGGACGGGTAATCGAATTCTTCCAGATCGCGATTCCCACGAAAGAGATCAAATACGTAAGAAAGGACGGCAGTTATCAAGCTGCCGTTTCTGTTTATCTGCTTCTCTCGCAGGGAGAAGACAGGATATACGAAAAGAAGTTGATGATAAACGACCCCAGGGAGTTTCTACCCTCTGTCACCGATCTGACAGGCTTTATTTATATCGCGGATTCGGTGAGTGTGGATCCTGGATCCTACCTTCTCAGCGCGCGGGTCGAGGACCTGAACCGCAAAAAAAAGACATTGATGGGGTTGCTGAAGAAAAAGCATGATAACTCGGTATTCGAGAAAGAGCCACTCGAAATAGCCGGCTTTCAGAAGGACCGCCTTATCGTCAGCGCGCCCTTCCTTCTCTGGGGCAGGAAACCTGACGGGCAGTATATTCCAAACCCGATCCAGATCTACGGCCTCAAGAATGATACACTCTCCTTTTTTGCTCAGGCGTTGCTTCCAGAAGATTCTGACGTGACCACTCTTGATCTGTTCATGTCAGTGTTCGACCAGAAGGGGGAGAGGATAGATTCTGTCGAGATGGTCAGTCGGGTCAGGGGAGGCAGAGCTTTCATCTTCGGGGCATTCGATGTCAACGCTTATCCTGCTGGAGCATACAGGCTTACGATCGAGGCGACCGGTAAGGGGCTTTTCGCGCTGGTAGGTAAAGATTTTTCCGTAGTCTGGGAATTGATGAACTGGAAACGGCCAAGAAGGGATATCCTCGTCGAGGCGAGGATAATATTCAATGATACAGAGTACGAGGAGTTTAGCTACGCGGCAATAGGCCAGCAGGAAAAGATATTAAACGATTTCTGGAAAAAGAATGACCCGACGCCTCATACTGCGGTCAACGAGTCTTATGAAACGTTCATGCGGCGGGTCGATCAGGCGAATGCGAGTTTCAGCGACCACAGAAAGGGAGCTGCTACCGACAGGGGGCAGATGTACATCAGGTTCGGCCCACCTGACGAATATGTTTCAGAGTCTATTCCTTTCAACAGGACCGATCTTGAAGAAGTGATTAACAAGCTCGACGACCAGTACAAGGTAGTCATACATAATACATGGAAAGGACTCGGCACGGAGGATGTCCAGTTGTATAACACTTCCAGGAACAGGAATCAACCGTACCGTGGAGGCGGCATGGACACAGGGGGATATGAGCTCTGGGTCTATGTGCTCAAAGGAAACCCGCTCTTTCCAAGGGACAAACTGATGACAATCCGGTCTGGACTGAGATTTCTGTTCGTCGACAAGGACGGAGTAGGAAATTATCTTCTGGTCGGTACATCTGAAGAGTTTGAGGATTCCTTCGATGAAGCTAACATTGATTAGGCAGAATAGACTTTTCCGTCAAAAAGAGGCTTGGGAATTTTTGGTTGACATCGCAGTCCTCATTAAGTATTTTGCCGTTAAGAGAGATTGGAATCAATCAGTTTTAAATGAAATCCGTATTCCAACCGGATGTGAAAATCACCTTAGTCTGTTTTCCGTAGAAGGAGCGCGTAGTATGGTAGAGAGAAGGCTTACGGTCAAAGCTTCCTTGATGGCTTTCGTACTTTGTCTCATCATCGCCTTGCCCATGGTACTCCAGTCACAGGAGTTGGGTGAGGAAGGGGCAGTAACCGAACCCGTATTCATAGCACAGTCAGCAAGTGATTCGCTGGGGACTGCGAGGAATGATTCCCTTGTAGTCGCACAGGAAGTCGCTGATATGGCCGAGCGGCAGAGACTCGGAGTCGTCTTATACAATCTCAAGCACAGCGGGATCGGCGAGAAGTATGTACAGGGTGGCAATTTCATGCATGCCCTTCTAATCGCTTCCATAATCGGTGTTGTGTTTATTATCGAACGACTCTTCACACTGGCTCGTGCCAGGGTCAACATCAGGAGACTGATGAACGATGTCCTCGTCACGATGCGTTCTGAAGGTGTGGACGGCGCCATGAAGGTCTGTGAAAGGACCAGAGGCCCGATCGCTGCAGTTCTGCACTCGGGTCTTCTAAGATCCGGCCGTGGTCCCGATGCTGTTAAAGAGGCGATCGAGACTGCTGGTGGTATCGAGACTTCATTCCTGGAGCGTGGGCTGGTAGCTATCGCGACGGTGGCACAGGTTGCACCGCTTCTAGGGTTCCTCGGAACGGTATCCGGTATGATCAGTGCGTTTGCAGCTATTGCAGGGGCGGAGCAGGTAAGTGCCAAGGTTGTTGCTTCTGGTATCGAGGAAGCGCTAATTACGACGGCTACAGGCCTTATCGTCGCCATTCCGGCGAGTATCAGTCATTCTTTCTTTGTCTCGCAGATCGATCGTTTCGTTCTCGAGATGGAAGAGGCTTCTGCCGAACTGGTAAATGAGCTTATTGAGTCGGGCGTCACCGACTAAGCGGAGCATAGTATGATTAAGAAAAATAGTAAGGTATCGTCGGATTTCAGTACTGCCTCGATGTCTGATATTAACTTTCTTTTGCTGATATTCTTCTTGGTCAGTACGATTTTCGCTGTTGAGAAGGGTCTGCCGATGGCATTGCCTGCCGGGGAATCACCCCAGGTCAAGCTGAAGAAAGACAATGTCATGGTTCTGCAGGCGTATGCGAACGGTTCGATTGTAGTACGTGGTTCCGGGCCTATCAGGGTCAAGGACATAAGGCTGTTCGTCGAGAACAAGCTTATCCAGAACAAAAAAATCGTTATCGTGATCGAAACGCATCCGGCTGCCGATTATGGTATTATGGTCGACATTCTCGATGAGCTTCGTCTGGCGAAGGCCGAACGAATATCGCTCAGGACGATGAAGTCCGGAGCCTAGAGGAGAACTGTTTTGAAGATTTCAAAGAATCAGGATGTATCAAACAGTATTCCAACGGGATCGATGGCTGATATCATCTTTCTCCTTCTGATCTTCTTCATGGTCACTACGATCTTCAAGATGGAAGAAGGACTGCCTATCACTCTGCCAAGAGCTGAATCTGGTAGCGAACTGGAAAGAGAGAGACTGATACATATATGGGCCGACAGGTTCAACAGGATAAGCATCAATGATAAACTGATCAGTGTTGAGAGCATAAACCCGATCGTCGCTTCGAGATTGAAGGAAAATTTCAGCCTTATCGTCGCGTTCAACATCGATCAGCGTACGAAATACCAGCTGGTCTCTGATGTGATGGATCAGTTGAAAGATGCCAATGCCGTGAACGTGACGTTCGTATCCGTTGGAGAAGAGTAGCAATTCAATACAAGGGGTAATCGGTGGCCACTGTAGCTGTTGCAAATCAGGATTTTAAAAGTGGATACGGAAGATATTTACGTAACTCCCTTTACGTGACTTTAGTCATCCATTTCCTCGGTATTTACTTCTCTCCGTCCTTCGAATTCAAGCCATATGTCTTGAAGGAACAGGAATTCATAGTTGTTGAGACGGCAGAGGATTTTGAGATTCCGCCACCACCGGAAGAGATCTCTCAGCCAGCTATCCCTATGGAAGCTGCAGAGGGTGAGGAAGTCGATGATGAAGCGGAAATAGCACCGACAAGTTTTGACAGGATCGAAAACCTGCCTCCTCCCCCTGCTCCGCCATCGGAGTCGGCCCAGGCATTCTATGCATTCGATGAACCTCCCATACTGGTAAAACACGTGGCTCCCAAGTATCCCAGCCTGGCGCAGTCAGCCGGTATCGAAGGGACAGTCCTGATCAGGGTACTGATCGGAGTGGACGGCAAGGTCGAACAGGCCAGTATTATTAATTCGGATGTGACTCCTGCCATGGAGAAATCAGCGCTGGCAGCCGCAAAGAAATTCATTTTCAGGCCTGCGAGACAGAGAACTGTGCCGGTAAGAGCTTCAATGGCTATCCCGATCAGATTCAAGCTGCATGGACGATGAGCATCTGGTAGATATGAAATTTCAGAGCCCGGCTTTGGCCGGGCTTTTTTTTTGTCCAGCTAGAATATTTATTTGAATAGATCGGTAGAGATGTCTGTATTGGGTATAGATACCCTGGAAGCTATTTAGTTGACAATATAGTCATCTTAATTGAAACTATAGAGCCTCTTGAGTCGTAAGATTAAATAACAAGTATTCAATAGAGGTGATATCTCTGAAACGCAAGGAAAGGTATCTGGTATGAAGTCCTACCCAGGCTTGATAAAAACATTAATTCTGATCGTTCTTTCCCTGGTCCTGAACGCGGGATCGTCCGGTGTCTGCCGTGCTGAGGTTCTTTCTCTCGACGAATGTCTGAATCTCGCGCTGAAGAACAATCCCGACGTCCACATGGCGGCCCAGAACGTAAAGAAGTCGGAGAGCAACCTCCGATACAGTTATGGCAGCCTGCTGCCGAATCTTTCTACTTCATTTTCGAAAGGCCATGTTTATTACGGCCCTTCATCCGTTCAGTTCGATTCACAGGGAAGGCCCGTTCAGAACACAGGGTTTGATTACAACAACTACGGATTCAGAATCAATTCAGATATGGTGATATTTGACGGGATGGGAAATTTCAGCCGGATCGCTTCCGCCAGGCACAACAGGAATTCTGCCCTGGAGCAGTTCAAATATAACAATGACATGATTGCGGCAAGCGTGATCAGGGCTTATTATAACCTCGTTCGGAACAAGATGCTCCTGACCGTACAGGAAGAGAGCATCGAGCAGGCGAGACAGAATCTGGAAAGGTCGGAGGCTCTTCTTGAGGTCGGTGCTGCCACAAGGGCGGATGTCCTGAAAGCGAGAGTCAGACACTCCAATACGAGGCTGACAATGATCAGCACCCGGAACCGGTCCGAACTCGCCCGCGAGGATCTTATCGCTCTTTTGAACACTCGTTCGAATGGAGTGGTGGATGTGGATACAGACCTGAAGATAGATTTCCGGGATTTCGATCAGGATGCTGAGATCGGGTTTGCTCTTGAAAACAGGCCTGATCTGAAGAGCCTGAAATACAACATGAAAGCTGCGAGTTCGGGGATAACGAGTGCTCGGAGTTCCTGGTTTCCAGTGATCGGCGCCAGCTTTGGATATACATGGAATGACAGGGAGATGGCAGATAATCTTAATTTCTTCAAGGAAGAGTACGCCTGGTCTCTGACAGGCTATATAAGCTTGAACATTTTCGACAGGTTCCAGACAAGTACAAACCTGGCAAACGCCAAAGCGGATTACAGGATTGCTGAGTACAATCTGGAAAAGAGCGAACTGGATGCAGTCAGGGAGATCAAGGGCCTGATGTTTGGCATGAGAGAAGCCCGGGAGAGGATAGCCGTTGCCACCGAAACGGTCGAGCAGGCGATGGAGGATCTGCGGCTCGCCGAAGAGCGATACCGGGTAGGTGCCGGGACGATGCTTGAGACGATCGATGCCCAGGTAGCACTTACACAGGCCAAGGCCGATGTCATCCAGGCGAAATGTGATTACCTTGTTGCGGATGCGGATATAGCCAGGGCTACTGGCAGGATGTCGAATAATTGAACCAAGGCCAGATAAACGGTGACAGAGGAGAGACCCGATGTTGATCAAGGTCCAGGATGTAAAGAAGATCTACGAAGTAGGCGTTCAGAAGATTGCGGCCGTAGATGGAGTAGACCTGGAGATATCCAGGAATGAGTATGTGTCCATAATGGGCCCATCCGGGTCTGGCAAATCGACTTTCATGAATATTCTAGGTTGTCTCGATACCCCGTCAGCAGGCTCATATGTTCTTAATGACAGGGAAGTGAGTAATCTCAGTGACGACGATCTTGCTTATATCAGAAACAAGGAAATAGGGTTCGTATTCCAGACGTTCAATCTCCTTCCGAGGGCGACAGCCCTGCAGAACGTCGAGTTGCCACTCATCTATGGAGGGCTTCCCGGCGATGAGAGACGGAAAAGAGCCAGGGAAGCGCTTGAATCGGTAGGGTTGATGGACAGGGCCACGCACAAACCGAACGAACTTTCAGGCGGACAAAGGCAGCGAGTCGCGATAGCAAGAGCCCTGGTCAATCGTCCCTCCATTCTTCTCGCCGATGAACCTACAGGCAACCTGGACAGTACAACAGGTGAGGAGATCATGGCCATATTCAACCAGCTTCACTCGGAGGGGAATACGATCATAATGGTCACACATGAAGAATATATTGCGAAACATTCCCGGCGAATCGTCAGATTGCTGGATGGAAAGATAGCGTCGGACACACATGTCCGGAACTGAGTTGACATTATCCGATCCTGATCCGCTCGGATAAAAATCTGAAATAGTAAAGGGGTATCCATGAAGAAAAAGTTGTGGATAGTTGTAGCCGCAATTCTGGTAATCACCGTACTTGTCGTCGTGAACATGAAAGCGAAGAGAGGCAAGGCGTTACCCGTGCAGGCCGAAAAGGTCGAGCTTCGTGACCTGTCGATGATAATCTCCGCTTCGGGCAGTATCAGGCCCAAACGCCAGGTCGATATCAGCGCCAGCACGATTGGTAAAGTGACAGAAGTGGCTGTTAAAGAAGGAGATATCGTCACCGAGGGACAGTTCCTGATTCAGATCGACCCGATCCAGCTCGAGTCGACTGTAGCGCAGTTGGAGGCATCTCTCGATGCCGCTATGGCATCGGAGAGGAGCTCCATGGTGCAGCAGCGCAAGACGGAAAACGACCTTGTGAGGATCAGGAAACTATTTTCCCAGGGATACCTCACCGACCAGGAGGTGGAGGCTGCGCAGACCGAACACGATATTGCCGTTGCCAACCTCGAATCGGCGCGACAGCAGATCAGGCAGCAGCAGGCCATGCTGGGGAGCGCGAAACACAATTTAAAGGAAGTGACCATTACTTCGGGGATGAACGGTGTAGTGACGAGGATGAATGTGGAGGAAGGCGAGATCGCTATCATGGGAACACTGAACAATCCCGGGACAATCCTGATGACGGTTGCCGACCTTTCCACGATTGAGACCGAGGTCGAGGTGGATGAGACCGAGGTGATCAGTATCAAGCTCGGCGACAAGGCCGAAGTGACCCTCGATGCTTTTCCTGACACGACATATATCGGCGAGGTGACAGAGATCGGAAACAGTCCGATTCTTTCATCCGGGCAGCAGGGTGTCGATTTCAAGGTAGTGATTACGATCAACGATACCGTCGTGAACGTGCGACCGGGTCTCTCCGCCGATTCCGAGATTACGGTAGCAGAGAGAAACCAGGCCGTCAGCATACCTATTCAGTCTCTTACGGTCCGGAGAAAAAAGGACCTGAAGGGAATGGAAACAGCCGATTCGACCGCCGATTCGACCGCTGATTCGACCAAGACCGATGTGGATGGGGAAGAAGAGATCGAAGGGGTATTCATAGTCGAGGGTGGTCGGGCTATCTTCAAACCTGTCATGGTCGGGATCTCAAGTCAGAAATATTTCGAGGTCGTAACTGGACTTGAGGGGGATGAAGAGGTCATCAGTGGCAATTTTCGGGCGATCAGGGACCTCAAGGACGGACAGAGGGTCAAAGTGACGATCAAGTCGGAGAAAAAGTAGCTGCGGTCAGTGTCTCCAGAGAAAGACGGAATAGAAGATGCTGATCTTTCAGGGCATAAAAATAGCACTCAGCGCCTTACGCGACAATAAGTTAAGGACTTTCCTCACTCTTCTGGGCAATATTGTCGGCACGATGTCCGTGATAGCGGTCGTATCGCTGATCGGCGGCGCCGACGATTACGTCAAGGAAGAGGTCGCGGGGGAGGGTAGTAACGTCTTCTCAATAGAGAGGATCAACTTTTTCGAGGCGATAACGGATCTCGATGCCTTCCTCGAAGCATTAGCGAGAAACAAGAGGATCAGACTCAAGGACGTCGAATACCTTCGCGACAAGATACCTTCAGCTTCTTTCATCGGGGCCGGGGTCGATACCAGGGAGAGTGTGATACGTCTTGATAACTCGGCAGACAATATCGAGGTCCGGGGACGGAGCGAGGATTATCCGATGATAGAGAAAGCGGATATCCTCATGGGAAGACATCTGTCCCGGATAGAGGAAAGCCGTTCTTCCGCTGTAGCGGTGCTTGGGTACGATGTCTATCAGAGACTCTTTGAAGATCTCGATCCGGTAGACAGGAAGATCAAGATAGGCAGGAAGCATTACAGGGTCATAGGTGTGGTCAAGGATATGGGAACGGTTTTCGGTGAATCGAGAAACAGGTTCATCTATATTCCAATAAGCACTTTTTTGAAGGAATACGGCTCGAGGACCTCGATAGAGATCAAGGTCAAGGCAGAGGATATCGAACTTCTCCAGCAGGCTGTCGATGAGGCGACGATGGCGATGCGTATCAGGCATGGCCTTAAACCTTTGGAAGAAAACGATTTCAGCATAATCACCTCTGAGAACCTTATCTCGCTCTGGGAAAAGATATCTTCAAACATTTTCAAGGCTCTGATATTCATAGTATCGATCTCAATGGTCGTCGGAGGGGTCGTCCTCATGAATGTGATGCTGGTATCCGTGACGGAGAGGACAAGGGAAGTGGGGCTCAGGAAGGCGCTCGGAGCGAGAAGATCCAATATCATCTGGCAGTTTATTGTCGAGGCGATCACTCTATCGCTTGTGGGAGGGATAATCGGGATACTGATCGGATTTACGATAGCGGCGATAATCTCGATGGTCTCGCCTCTTCCCTATGTCATAGCCCCGTGGTCCATAGTGATAGGTCTGGCAGTGACCTTTCTGCTCGGCCTCATTTTCGGCACATATCCGGCAAGCAAGGCGGCCAATCTCGATCCGGTCGTGGCTCTCCATCATGAGTAGGTATGAATATGCGTAAAGATAACAGGAGCAGAAAAGCCGAATCGAAGTTTGGAGACAGGCGCAACAACAGGCAGGTCTGGCTGGAGAATTTTCTCCAGGCGATCGATGTGATCCGCACACACAAGATGCGTTCCAGCCTCCTCATAGTCGGGGTCGCGATCGGGGTGACGACAGTCCTCGCGATGGTGACAGTCATGTCGGGCCTCGGTGAACGTGTGCAGCAGGATATCGTATCGTCAAACCGGCCTTATCTCTTTATATCGAGGTTCGATCCGTTTGCCGACGGGAATGACAGGCGGGAGATGATGAGGCGTAAGCAGCTTACTGCCGCCGATGCTGAAAGTATCAAGAAGCACTGTCCCTCAGTCGATCAGGTGGACCTGCAGGTGGATCCGGGCGGCAGGATGAGGGTGTTGAGGTACGAGGGTGAAAGGACGAACCTTATCCAGGTCGTCGGCACTTCACAGAATTTCGGTTCCATGTACAGTATTCAGATAGGAGAAGGCAGGTTCTTCACCGAGTTCGAGCTTGAAAGGAGCAGGAGAGTAGTCGTCCTTGGATACGGACCGGCGAAAGACCTCTTTCCCAACAGGGACCCGGTAGGAAAGAAGATCAAAATAGGAAACCATGAATATGAGGTCGTCGGAGCCATGAGTTCACGTAACCATATCATGGGCAGCATAGGAGATAATTTTGCCTGTATCCCCCATTCGACATTCGAGAAAGATATGTCGGGACAGTTCGACGACTATCAGATCGGCGTGACGATCAAACCTGAATATACCCTCGAGGAAGGCAGTGAGGAAGTCACGGCCCTGCTGAGAGTCCGCAGGAAAGTGGGTCCAGGCGCCAGAAACGATTTTCACGTCACTACTTCAGAGACATTCCGTGAAATGCTGGCCAATATTACAAAGAATATAGGACTTATTCTCGTGGTGATCTCTTCCATAGGGCTGATGGTCGGAGGAATAGGTGTGATGAACATCATGCTCATCTCAGTAACGGAGAGGACAAGGGAAGTCGGAGTAAGGATGGCTCTTGGAGCCAGGCGAAGCGATATCATGCAGCAGTTTCTTATCGAAGCGTCGACGCTGACAGGAGCGGGAGGGTTTATCGGGATATTCCTGGGCCTTCTTTCCGCCCAGGGGGTGTCCAGGCTGATCAAGTTCCCATACTCGGTTCCCTTCATCTGGATTGTCATAGCCTTCGTATTCTCTGCGTCGATCGGTATTATCTTTGGTCTCTACCCGGCTAACAGGGCGGCGAGGATGGACCCGATCAAGGCTCTTCATTATGAGTAGTGATCCTTTCGCGAGGGATCTTCCACCGGGGCTCATACACGCATTGTAATTAGTTGCCTGAAACCTTTCCGAAGTCTATACTAGGTTAAGGGAGGTTTTTCATGCGATTACCCGGATATAATATAAACACACCCCGCCAGTCCTCTGGATCTTCCATTCCATTGCTCCTTATCGTGTCGGCCTTGCTGGTACTCTATTCTACCGAGACATGCGGGCAGCTGAGGATGAGGGCGACAAACGCCCAGTTCGAGATGGCGGTCAGCCAGGGGCTTGATGGTGAAACAGGTTCCCTGATACTGGTAAATGCTGCAATAAACTATAGAAAACTCGTTTTCTTCCGCAGGAAGGAACATTTCGAAGCGCGATACAGGGTCTACGTGGATATCGAAAACAAGGATGGCGATGAACCTGCGGGCGAAGTCTGGGAGGAAAGCGTTGTCGTCAGTACTTACAAAGAGACAAGATCGCCGAACCTCAGGGCCATCATAAGAAAATCGTTTCCGGCAGGGCCCGGTGAGTACAAGGTCAAAGTGATCTTCGAAGTCACAGGGACATCACGAAAATACAAAAGAGAAGAAAAGATCAGGATAGTCGGTGGAGAGGAAGGGGCTATCCAGGTATCATCTCCCCTGTTTTTTACGCCTGAAAGGGTCAGGGTCGGTGAAAAACCCGTGAAAGGTGAACTTTCCTTCTCCATATGTGATGACCCTTCCAGCAATGGATTTGTTATGCTGTCAGGCGCTGTATATGCAGATTTCGATTCATACCTTCGTATCAGCTCAGGGTTGATATTCCCCGGCAACAGGGACGAGTTTTCCACTGTCCTGACAAGCCGGGTCACAGACTCGCAGGGTAGGACGGTGTTCTATAACAGACAGAGATTGACCACGCTGACCAGGCATACTGTTTTCTGCTTTGACCTGAATATCGATAATCTCGAAGTAGGTTTCTACAACTATTCGATCACAGCGGAGATTCCGGGAAGTGGGGAAAAGTCATCGAAAGAAGAACCGTTTGTCATCCTTCTCAACAGGGGGCTTTTCAGGGAAAATTTCCATAGCCTCATATCTCTTCTTTCCATAATCGCCGACGACGACGAACTCGAACCTTTGATCAGCGCCACGCCGATCGACCGAAAGACCGAGTGGAAACTATTCTGGGAGAAACGGGATCCTACCCTCTCCGTTAATGTCAACGAAGGACTTGGCGAATTTCTGCGCAGGGTAAAGTACGCATTAAGGGCTTTTTCGCGGACCCGCCCCGGATGGGAGACCGATATGGGAGAGGTCTTCATAAAGAACGGAAACCCCAATCGGATCACGGACAGATCGGGTAACCAGTATGCCATAGGCAGCAATTATCAGTTATGGTATTATGATTCTCTCGGACTGGTCTACATTTTTCAGAACACAATGGGGGGTGGCGAGTATCGCCTTATCGATACACAGATTTATTGACCGGAGACTCGTTTCTTTCCTGTTCCCCGCATTATTTCTGGTCGTGGCGACTTTTGCGGGTTCCTGTTCCAGAGAAGTGCAGCTTCCTGTAGTCAGGCTTGCCCTGCAGACCGAACCTACTACAGCTGATCCTTCCTTCGCGGTCGATGTCTCTTCAGGGATGCTGGTGTCTTTGACCCATCAGAACCTTGTCCGTTTCGACGACGACGGGAAGATCGCTCCCGATCTGGCAGAGTCATGGGAACTGTATCCTGACGGGCTGACATATGTGTTTAAGCTGGGCAGGTCGGGATTTTCCGATGGATCTCCTGTGAAAGCTTCCGATGTTGTATTTTCTCTCAGAAGGCTTCTTGACCCGGAGACGATGTCCCCGAGGTGGTGGGTGCTTGAGCCCGTCCTGAGGGCAAAGGAGTATCACAGTGGCGGACTGTTCGATGAGACCAGCATAAATGCGCCTGACGATGTGATGGTGGTGATAAGGCTGGAGAGGCCGACAGCACATTTTCTCAGCCTCCTCTCGATGCCCGCGGCAGCGATTGTAAGCAGGGAAATGGTCGCCGTGGCAGGGAAGGAATATGGGAGAACCCCCGGGGGAAGTGGTCCCTGGAAGTTGAAGCGTTGGAGTGCCGGAGACGAACTGATCCTGGAAAGGAATATTTACAGTTCGGTAAAAAATGTCGATGTTGATGGAATCTCCCTCAGGATCATTCCCGAACCAATGACCAGGATCGCCGAATTCGAGATCGGCAATATAGATATACTCGAGGTGCCCCGAGCGGAACTCGAGAGATGGAAGTCTGCGGGCCCGACCCTGATGGAGAGGGAAGAGTTGAGTGTCGTATATATCGGCCTGAACAATTCCAGGCCGCCCTTCGATGATCCGAGAGTCAGGAGGGCGATGAATATGGCCATCGACGTCGAGACGATAATCGCTCGTGTTCTTTTCGGCGCTGGCAGAAAAGCGCGCGGCAGCATCCCTCCAGGCTTGAAAGGCGGGAGTCGCGGCAGCGACCTGTATCCGTATGATCCCGAAAAAGCCGCCAGCCTGCTTGCCGAAGCCGGTTATCCGGAAGGATTCGAGATGGAGATATGGCAGCGGGAGAATCCGGAGGCGGGCAGGATACTTGAAAGTGTCCAGGCCTACCTGTCCAGAGTCGGGATAAAAGTGAAGATCGTCACACGCGAGTGGGGGGCTTTCAAGCAGGCGGTGGACCATGGAAGCCCTGACGCTTTCTATCTGGACTGGTATGCCGATTATCCGGACGCGGAGAATTTTCTCATGCCTCTTTTTCATTCTTCGAACAGGGGTGGGGGAGGCAACAGGGCTTTATTCTCCGATTCTTCAGTAGATTCCCTTCTGGATGCCGCCTCTTCCCTGGCAGACGCGGAAAAGAGATTGCTCCTATATCTGGATATAGAAAAAAGTGTCTACTCGGATGCTCCGTGGATTTTCCTCTGGTTTCCCATCCGGTATGAAGTAGTATCACACAGGCTGAAGGGGTACAACATGCCGGTTATCTTCAACAGCCGGAGATTTACAGGTATTTCCATAAGGTAAGGTTTTCCTGGTTTGTTAAGATTCACTGCCAGAAGATTGTTGATGCTTGTCCCGATCCTTTTCGGTGTCGTGACCGTGACATTTTTCCTGATGTATGTCATGCCTGGAGACCCCGTGCTGGCCCTGGCCGGTGAGCGGTATGACGAAGAGACCCTGGAAAGTCTCAGGAAGGAATTCGGGCTTGATAAACCTCTTCATCTTCAGTACGTGGACTATCTTTCCCGGCTTGCCCGTTTCGATCTCGGACGGTCGTTTATTACCGGAAGGCCTGTGTCGGAGAGCATTGCCGAGAGGTTTCCGCGCACGATGCTGCTGGCGTTGAGTGCCATGTCCATAGCAGTGATTGCCGGGGTGGTCACCGGCGGACTGTCCGCGTGGGGGAGATTCCCATGGCTCGGCAGGGCCTTGATGGGGCTGTCTCTCGCGGGAGTGTCGATCCCTGTATTCTGGCTTGGGCTTCTTCTGATCCACCTTTTTTCGATAAAGCTTGGTATCCTTCCACCATCGGGATACGGTGGAGGGTCTATACGATATCTGGTGCTTCCGGCGTTGACGCTTTCTTTCGCTTCGATGGCGACTATCGCCAGGGTGACCAGGTCAGGATTTCTCGAAGCCGGAGCCGGTGATTTCGTCAGGACGGCAAGGGCCAAGGGACTTGCCGAATCGAAGGTCATAGGCAAGCATGTCTTCAGGAACGCACTCATTCCCGTCGTGACAATAGTCGGCACGGATTTCGGCAGCTATCTCAGTGGCTCGGTCCTGACCGAGACGATATTCGGGTGGCCCGGCCTCGGCCGGTTCATCGTGCAGGCGATCATGAAAAGGGATTTTCCGGTCATACAGGGGGCTATTCTATTTATGGCGGTGATGTTCGTTCTCGTCAACCTGCTGGTCGATCTGAGCTACGGGATGATAGACCCCAGGGTGAGGCAGAAGGAGGGTCCAGGTTGAGCGACAATGGAGATGCCAGAAATTCCGGGAGTGGACCACTTGCCGGTGCGGAGCCTTCCTTCCGCAGAAGAGCTGTCTCGAAATTTCTCAGAAACCGTGTCGCTGTGGCAGGGCTGATCATCCTTCTGCTGATCGTCTCGTCGTCGATCCTCTCCATCCTGGCCGGAGCCCCGGATTCAGCTGAAATAGATCTGGACCGGTCTCTCGAACCTCCCTCTCTCAGGCATCCGTTCGGAACAGATGCTTTTGGCAGGGATCTACTCATCCGCGTCCTACAGGGGGGACGAGTCTCCCTGAGTGTAGGGTTTGCCGCGAGGACGATATCTCTCGTGCTTGGCCTCCTTTTCGGGACCCTGGCGGGGTTTTATGGTGGCAAGGTCGATTCCATCCTCATGAGGCTGGCAGACATTACTTTCTCGTTTCCCACACTTCTCCTCCTGATCGCAATAATGGCGGTCGCTTCCCCCGGACTCATCTCATTATTTACTGCGCTGGGCGTAGTCGGATGGGCGGCGCTGGCGAGGCTGGTCAGGGCCCAGGTACTTTCCGTGAGGCAGAGGGAATATGTGCAGGCGGCAAGGGCGGCGGGAGCGTCAGATCTGAAGATAATCACAAGGTATATTCTTCCACAATGTATCTCTCCCGTGATAGTGGTATATACACTCGGACTGGGGATGACTGTGATGGCCGAATCGAGCCTCAGCTTTCTCGGGCTTGGTGTCCAACCGCCGGTACCCAGCTGGGGGCGGATGATCTCCGGAGGTATAGCTTTCATGAGGACCGCGCCATGGCTGACTCTGTTTCCGGGCCTTGTGCTGACTCTTACGATATCTTCGTTGAATCTGGTCGGTGACGGTCTGAGAGATGCCCTCGACCCTTCGATCGTCAGGGGGTTCAAGGGGCTGGGCAGGATGAAACTGTAATCGGGATGATTTGTGGGTGCAAGGAGACGACTCGATGAAAAGGCTTCTGGAGATATTGATCGACAACCTGACAAAATCCCGGGATGAGCTTGGATTTGACTGGCGGACCTGCTGGTCGAAGGTAACACCGGAAAGTGATGGAAGGGTCGTGGTGGATGTCAGCAGGCCCGAACAGCTTCAGGCACTCGAATCGGTCGCGGGAGATTTTGGGGTCATGGGAAAATCTGTCGGGGAACTTGTCATGCGGTCACGTGCGGGTGTCGAGATCCTCGGGAGGGTCGCGGGCGCTTCGAGTGGAACCGTGCTGTGGGTCGTTTCCAGTGTTGCGGATCTTAGAAGAGAGCCCGAACACAGCGCCGAGCTTCTTACCCAGGCGATCATGGGTGAGACCCTGACTTTGCTTGAAACGAGAGGTGACTGGTTCTTCGTCATGATGGACGATCATTATCATGGTTGGATCAGATCCTGGTATGTCAGCGAGACTCCCCTCGATGTAGTCAGGTCGTTCGCCGCGGAGGCGAGCGCGAGGATAGAGGCCAGAGTGTCGTATGTCCTCAGCTCGCCGGAAGAGAACAGCATCCCCGTGACAGATGTTACTGCTGGTACTCTTGTAAAGGTGGAGATCCGTAAAAATGGTTTCGCGACGGTTCAGCTCCCTGGAGGCAAATCCGGGTTCCTGAAGGATGACGCTCTCAGCGATCCGGTCTGCTCGAAAGACCGGCGTTCCAGGGTGGTGGAACGCGCGGGCCATTTTGCCGGCATCCCGTACATATGGGGCGGGACCTCGGCGAAGGGATTCGATTGTTCCGGGCTTGTCAAGCGGGTGTTCGCGATGGAAGGGGTCGACCTGCCGAGGGACGCGGACCAGCAATCTGTCCTGGGGCGGATGATCCCGTATGAAGATCTGGGTGGAGCGCTTCCCGGCGACCTTCTGTTTTTTGGTGAGGGAGGAAAGATCACTCATGTATCGATAGTGCTTGGTGAGGGCAAGTTTGTCCACGCTTACGGAGATGTCAGGTTCAACAGCTATCTTCCGGATGACGAGTTATACGAGGAGAAGTTGGCAGGAAAACTTCTCTTCGGACGTTCGATCATTGATCCATGATGGAGTCGCAGGGCTGACCCATCTCGATGTTGCCGAAAACCTTTCTGATAAAAAAATAATATTTCTGTAAAATAAATGTTGACAAGTTTTTCGCGCAGCCCTAATCTACGCACAAAATTTGGATACCTGTATTCGAGTGTTCTGAAAGGAGGCCACACGAATTTACTTAGCCGGACTCGCTCCATGGATGCCCGGTATAAAGCTTAAAAGCGGGGCTGCGGGAAAGCCGCAGATTCCAGGAATTTACTCGAGTCGTGGAAAGGGGGGACAGACCTGGAAAAGACGGATCGCTTTTGAAGCGAAATCTAACTGGCAAATTTGGGAACAATCCGCGCATAGTGCGTGGTGATATAGAACTTGTTTCCTGACACTTCTTCCCCTTAAGCGGGAGATGTATTACAGGAGGTTTTTAAATGAAAAAGGTTATTCTCTTTACTCTGGCAGCACTGATGCTGATGTCGGGTGCCGCTATGGCCACCCAGAGTCGTATCGACGCCCTCGGACGGTACACTGCTCCCTATATCTGTGACGATTACAATGTGTTCACATGGTACGCCACCCTTCCTTCCTATTCCAACGTCCTCGTGATGACTACGTGGAACACGGAATACTATGGAGAATACGATTACAGTGACGGCAGTGATTTCGGTTCCTACTATGCCATGACCTACGGTCTCGGCGAAGACGGCGATATGGGTACCCTGGCGATGGTGTTCATTGACAATATGACTGGTCCCAACAACGACTACTGGATGGCTGAGAACATCAACGACGACGACTGGCCCCACAGCGATTTGGCTGATGATGATCTTTATAGCAAGTGGATCCTCATGTATGGCTACAAGATGGAGAATATGACATTTGCTCTCATGTGGAGCCGTGCCAGCGAGAGCTGGAAGGATACCGAGGGCGACGACGAAGATGAAAGCATAGAGGCCTATACGACGATCGGACTTGGTTTCCGCATGGAGATCAGTGACGAATTGACCGCCGAGATAGCCTTCGATTACACGAAGGTCACCGATACGCGTAAGGGAACGGACATGCTCGACAGAGAGATGGATCCGAACTCGGGCATGGCGCTCAGAACCAGAGGTTTCTACAAATGGTCAGACGATATCACCCTCGTTCAGTACTTCAGCTGGGACACCAAAGACTTTGCCATGAAGGAGAACGATGAGTACACTCCTTACGGCAGTGAGGGTGGATACAAGGCCATGAACGTTACCTTCGGTTTCGGCGCCAACATGAAGGTGAACGACGACAACATGATTCTTTTCGCCATCGAGCCATACTCGATGTACAAAGGGGAGCCTTCGTTCTACGATGAAGACAACGATGATACCTGGGAAGCCAAGTATGTCGCGATGCCCCGTTTCATCCTCGCTCTCGAGAGTGACATTACGGACTGGTTGACCTTCAGGACTGGTATGTCGAAGGATCTCGGCAAGGCTACCTGGAGTGGGGAAGATGGCGACACGTCCGAAGAATACGAGTGGACGGATGTCTATGACACATTCGCCTGGAACCTCGGCCTCGGTTTCCACTTCGGCGATTTCGACATCGACTGTGTCATCAACAAGAACGTTCCGTTCAGCATGGGCTACTGGCTGACCGGATACCAGCAGGATCCGTACTATACTAGCAACACTCCTATAGCGATGATCAGCATGCTCTACAGCTTCTAGAGCAGACAGCGTTGATGCTACTCAAGGGGGACTTCGGTCCCCCTTTTTTGTATCCTGAAAGAACTGTAGTATCTGTCTTCCCCGCACCTGAGACCGCAATTATCGCTCCATCCCGCTCGGTATGTCGAAATCGTTCCTGAACCCTGCCGTATTTATGCCGGTGGTCCGGTAATTGCACGATATCGTGTCGGCTTGTAAAAAGGTGGAGAAGTGTATTTCTTTTATTATTTCCCGGTCGGCCTGGACATAAGGGTCAGGAAGACACCGGTCATAACGATATTCCTGTCTCTGATGTGCCTAATTACTTTTGTGGCATATAGATACATTCCTCAGACAGGGGCCTTCAACCTGTACAACCTGGTATTTCAACCTGCGCATCCAAACCTTGCTTCCGCGTTCGCACATGTTTTTCTCCATGGAAGCTGGATGCATATTGTCGGAAACGTCGTTTACCTTGCCATTTTCGGAAGGGCGATCGAAGACAGGCTGGGCGCGGGCCGATTTTTCATACTGTTCGCTCTTTCCGCGATGGCCGGGGCCTGGACACATATGGTTTTCACTCTCCTTCTGGCGCCTGAATTCATCGGTTACGGTGTAATCGGAGCATCAGGCGCTACATCAGGGTTGCTGGGCGCCTATGTGGTGAGATTCTATTACAGCAAGATCCGTGTGGCGTACTGGATCTTCATGCCACTGCAGGGAGTCAACCGTGCGGGCAGAAAGTATGTGCCGGGTATACTGGCGATAGCTTTCTGGATCGTTTATCAGGGAGTCTATACGGTGATGCAGTTCGGTGCCGGATATATGCATGTGGCGTACAGCGTCCATGTTGGTGGATTTGTCTGTGGGATGCTTCTCGCGCTGGCATTCGGGTCAAAACTGTCGGCCAGGGCGGACAGGAGACTGCAGAGGGCAAGGGAGCATGTGGCCAGCGCGAACTGGTTCGCCGCGCAGGGAGAGTATATCAATTATCTCGATCTTGTACCCTCCGACGCGGGGATACATTCTGAAGCGGCAAGGGCCTTTCTATGCACCGGAGAGAAAGGCAGAGCAAGGTACCACTATGTCGAGTCGATAAACTCGTTTATGGAAAACGGGGAAAGGGGGGAGGCTGAAGAGGTGTTCGGTCAGGCAATGAGATCGATTCCCGATTTCACGATGGAAGAGAAGATACATCTGAAGATCGTATTCGGGATGGAGCGGTCACTCAAATTCAACGCTGCCCTCTCGGGATACAGGAATTTTATCGAAAGATATTCCCTGTCCACTGAGACTCCTTTTGTCCTTCTGAGGATGGCAGGACTTCATGAGCGGCGGTTCGGGAGGCCGGATGAGGCATACGATTGCTATACCAGACTGATTGCGGATTATCCCGAAGACAGCTGGGCTGATTTCGCGAGATCGGAAGTGGAAAGACTCGGTGTGAGGGAAGAAGAGTGGGGGTCGGGGAAATATCCTAAGCAGGCATTATAAATTATCTTGAACAAAGGAAATTCTTCTGATAGTTTTCAGCCAGGATGCGGGGTGGTGAAAGGTGAAGGGAAGGCTTGATTCATCCATAGAACGGTTAAGAGCCAGGGGTTGGCTGCAGGGATTTGACAGGATAGGTGATTCCGAGCTGCTGGCCCTTATTATGGGCAGGACAGGGCGCTGCTGCAGCCCTTCTATCGCGAATGAGATAGTCGATAGATACGGAGGGCTGGATCAGGTCGGCAAGGCCGGCCTTGAGGAGTTGATGGACTTCAGGGGGGTCGGAAAAGCCGGCGCGCTGAGGATCATGGCTTCGTTCGAGCTTGGAAGACGGGTGATCGTCTCCGGCAGGCAGCGTGAGGTGAAGAAGGTGAAGTCACCGGAGGATGTAGCTTTCCTGATGATCCCTGAGATGAAAGGGCTCGACAGGGAGCACTTCATGGCTATCCTTCTCAATACCAAGAACGGCATCCTGAAGATAGTGACCGTGGCGATCGGATCGTTGAATGCCGCACTTGTCCATCCGAGGGAGATCTTCAAGGCGGCGGTCATCGCCAGTGCCGCGGGAATCATTATCGTTCACAACCATCCGACCGGCAACCCTGAACCAAGCCGGGAGGACAGGGATCTTACCGAGCGCTTTGCCCGGTGTGGTGACCTGATGGGAATCGACGTGGTAGATCACATCATCGTCGGTGATGACGATTATGTCAGTATGAGGGAGCGGGGACTGATCAATGTCTGAAAGGAAGGAAATATCTTGTTAGGGCGGATCTCAACATATTTTTCAAATGATATCGCAATAGACCTGGGCACTGCCAATACTCTCGTCTACCTGAAAGGAAGCGGGATCGTCCTTAACGAGCCGTCTGTCGTTGCTGTGGACCAGAAATCAAAAAAAGTATACGCGGTCGGTATTGAGGCAAAATCGATGCTGGGTAAGACTCCCGACCATATTGTGGCAATAAGGCCAATGAAGGACGGGGTGATCGCTGATTTCGAAGTGACCGAAGTCATGCTCCGGGAATTCATACGGAAATCACAGAAGAAGAGATTTTTTATCAGGCCTCGCATCGTGATCAGCGTACCTTCCGGTATTACCGAGGTGGAACGGCGAGCGGTCATCGATTCGGCGCAGAATGCTGGCGCCAGGGAAGTCTATCTGGTCGCCGAGCCGATAGCCGCCGCGATAGGAGTAGGCCTTCCGGTGGACAAGCCCTCGGGAAACATGGTGGTCGACATAGGTGGAGGGACTACCGAGATAGCGGTGATCGCTCTGAACGGTATCGTGACGGATATTTCCATTCGAGTGGGTGGGGATAAAATGGATGAAGTGATTGTCCAGCACATAAAAAAAGCATACAATCTTTTAATAGGTGACCAGACTGCCGAGCATGTAAAGATGGTAATAGGTTCGGCCACGAATCTTGGTCAGGAGCAGGAGATGGAGATCAAGGGTAGAGATCTTGTCTCAGGCATACCGAAGACTTTGAGGATCTCCAGTGTGGAGATAAGAGAAGCACTGGCCGAGCCGATGAGCCAGATTGTGGCAGCTCTCAAGACAGCTCTCGAACAGACCCCTCCCGAACTGGCGGCGGATATAGTCGACAGG
>JAHOYU010000097.1 GCA_019038625.1 Candidatus Latescibacterota bacterium
TCAGGGACCTGAACGATGAGAACAGGATCGTATCCACTCCCGATATGCAGGTGAAGATCGGGACGATCAATAACAAGGACAACCCTTCACTCTACTATTCTCCCTACAGCGTGAATGTCGAGGAAGGGCTGGAGACCCGTGAGCAGTCCCTTCTGATCGAAGTGGAGAACTTCGAACGTGAGAGGTCGTTCAGGTTGATGAAGCGTTTCGTCGGGAGGGGAGAAGATTTTCAGCAGTACAGGGAGATACAGTTCTTTGTCCGTGGCGATGAGGAACTTACCAGGCATGACGGGGACCAGGTCGATTTCTACATGCAGCTTGCCTATGACAGTTTGAACTTCTATGAGATCGCCGTTCCTCTTACTCCACAGAGGGCCGGATTGTGGAACTGGGTGAATATCAAACTCAGCGATCTTACCGATATGAAACTCGACGCGCAGGCGGGAGAGGATGTTGTCCGGGAGATCACAGATGCTGTCGATCCGTCGAAGGTCTACGTCGCCACGCTTCGCGGTAATCCATCACTTTTCCAGGTGAAATATCTTTTCTCCGGACTGAGGAACCGTTCAGGAGTGATGATTCCGAGAGGGCAGGTATGGTTCAATGATCTGGCCCTCGGAAACGTTCGAAAGGACATAGATCACGCAGAGCGCCTGAGTCTCTCGGCAAGTTTCGGCAACATCCTTACTGTGGGAGGTAGCTGGCAGCATTCGGGACCGGAGTTCAGGTCTCTCGGTCAGAAGAGCGGAAGCGGAACGAGTACGAACAGCTATAACCTGAACGTCAAGACCGAACTCAACCACATAATCCCGACAGCGAGATTCAAGCTGCCTGTCACTTTTCGTTACAATCGTGCGGACAGCAAACCGAAGTACCTTCCACAGAAAGATGTCGAGATCAATGATCCGGCGGTCCAGGACAGTTTGAAATCAGTTAAGAACAACTACAGTTTGAGTGTATCGCTGAGCCGGAGGGGGTCGAAGAATCCTATAATGAAGAATATCTTCGACAACCTGAAGGCTGGGTTCAGCTATACAAAAAACGCATCTTTTTCTCCGACCCTTAAGGATACTTCCTGGGCGATGAGCGGGAACGCCAATTATCAGGTCCAGTTCAGCAGGGACAGGGACCTCGGTCTGTTCAAGGGCATCAAATGGAGGTACTGGTTGACCAGTTTCTCCATGAAGGCAAATGGAGGCAGGTCGGTCAAGCGAGGATATTCATTCAACGGCGAGGAGTTTGTGGAGAGACCCGAGGGATATTCCTGTGCATGGGACAATGAGATATCTACTATCTACGACCCTTTTGAGTCGTTGAAGTTCAGTTACAGGAGAGCTGAGAACCGCAACCTGGCGATCGAGAACAAGATCTACGGAGTCGACATGGGTAGACTTACAAGTTTCCGCCAGAGTCTGGACATGCGATATCAGCCCAGGGGCAACATATTCATTCTTTCGGAGTTCAATCCGGTATTCGAATACAAGAGCAGTTACGAGGAGGACCTCAAACCGGGGGTAAGGCAGGGAGATGATCCCGAGGGGACGAGGGATGCATTCGGAAAGAGGGACATCGGTATTGATTTCGATGTTGATATAGGCAAGTACGCCCTTAGTCTGGGAAAACTCTTCGGCGTTCTGGACAAGGGCGAAGAAAGGACTGTTTCGAAGCTCAAGAGGCAGAGATCAGCGCAGAATGAGAGAAAAGCCGAGTTTCGGAAACAGATGGAAGAAAGGATGACAACGAACAAGGGTGGAGACAAGCCTGAGGGAGAGCAGACTCTTCTCCCGGACGGACAAACACAGCAACAGGAGCAGGCGGGCGGAGAAAGGACTTTGTTTGAACCCGAGAGTGACAGGGAAGATCCATCCGGCCTCGGCCTGAAGCGGCCGCTGGTAAAGCCAGGCAGCAAAGAAGCGCCTGCAGATACCGCGGCAGTCGATACTTTGTCAGCGGGAAGCGGAATAAAGAAGCCGGATCCAAAGCTGTTCTTCAAACATCTGTTCAGGTTTATCAGCAGGTTCGATGCAATCAAGAGTTCAATAGATATCACACGGAGAAACCAGTACGAGAGGTTGTTCGACAGAGCTGACTTCGCTTATCAGATGGGACTTTCCCCTTTCAGCGGTACGGAAGGCGCTTTCGGTGACGAAGGTGCATCTCCCCAGAAACAGTCCTCACGAATGAGTGTGAATTTCCGTTCCGGAGTGGCATTGACCAGCAGGATATCGGCCAATTTCAAGTTAAATATGTCGCAAAGGACCGAAGAGTCCGATACAAGAGTCACAAAGACCGAAAATATGATATGGCCGGACCTCAACATAAACTGGAAGGGTATCGAAAGCTGGCCGGTGTTCAGAAAGTATATCAAGACAAGTGATCTTAACATCAGTTATATCAGACAGACGTCGAAGAGATTGGGTGAGGAAACGGACGGGTTCAGACTTGTTCCCAACTGGAACTTCATGTGGAAGAACTCGCTGACTTCAAACCTGTCCGTGGCTTACTTCAAGAAGACGACGATTGAACGTAATCAGGAGATGTGGGAAAAGAACTGGTCGGTCAGCACGGAGTTCAAGTACGATATACGTGGGTCGAAAGGGTTCGGCCTGCCCCTTCCCTTCCTCAGCAAGAAAAAGTTGAAATTTGAGAGCAACCTGACGATGACCCTGAATATTATTTACAGCAGGGCTGAAAAATACAATGTGCCGGCTGTAACTTCCCTGTCAGTTTCTCCAAGAATAGCCTATACTTTCAGCCGGAACATGTCGGGAAACCTGACCGCGACGTACAGGCGTTCGGCGGGGGGAATATATGGGTATGTCAATCATGAGGTAGGACTGCATGCGACTGCTGAGTTCAAGTTTTAATAGAGGAAATGTTTCTGGACGAGGGGCTGTTTCGCGTAAAGGAGTCTTTCCGGCATTTCTGTCGGCGGTAGTGTTTCTTGCGTTTACTGCGGGCTCATGCGGGAGCGGAGAGACGCCGGAATTCGACGGGGAGAAGGCTTTCCTATTTATCGAGGAGCAGTGTGATATCGGATACCGATATCCCGGTAGCCCGGGGCACAGGGAACTTCAGAGGTATCTGGCCGATCGGCTGGATGAATATGGAGCCAACCTGTCGCTGCAGCCTTTTACCGGTATTCTGACTACGGGCGACACTTTGCGGAATCTGGTCAATATTATCGGTAACTATAATATGGATTCCCGCAAGAGGATCATGCTAGGGGCCCATTTTGATACGCGACCGGTTTCCGATATGGATCCCGATCCGGCAAACAGGGCGACACCTGTGATGGGAGCAAACGATGGGGCCAGCGGTGTCGCGGTCCTGCTTGAGATCGCGAGAGTGCTGCAGACGCACAAGCCTCCTGTCGGGGTCGATATAATCCTTTTCGACGCGGAAGACTACGGGGATGCAGGCATTCCCCAGGATTTCTGCCTTGGTTCCGCCTGGTTCGCCCGAAACCTGAAAGGGTACAGGCCGATGGCGGTCATCATTGTCGATATGATCGGGGATTCTGACCTGAGAATACCTGTTGAGGGCTATTCCCTGTCAGCCTCGCCCAGGCTTGTCGATGAAGTGTACTCCATAGCGGAACGACTCGGTTATAAACAGTTTACCAGGGACAGGGGGCCGACGATCGTCGACGATCACCTCCCTCTTATCCAGGCCGGGCTCAGGGCGATAGATCTGATCGATTTCGACTACAGGTACTGGCATACGATCGAGGATACACCCGACAAGTGTTCGCCGGCCAGCCTTCAGGCGGTCGGGGATGTCCTGCTGGAATACATCTGGCAGCAGGAGTAAGGTTTCTGCCCGTATGAGAAGGGCCGATCAGCTTTTTTGCAGGCGGTGTGGCCCGGAATTCCGACCGATTAGACCTGAAACTGGAATGCGGTTATTTTTGCTTGCTTTTTATAGCTTATTGGACTACGTTGTTGTAAGTTATGGGGCTGATAGCCCCATTTGTCTTATTGGGAGAGATTTATCGGGAGTTCCTGAATGGATAGGGATCAGCACCTTACTTCCCTTATCGAGAAAGAGCTGGGCGAGCTGGGGTTTGAGCTAGTCAGGCTGGATATATCCTCGGGGGGAAGAAAAAAGATTCTCAGGCTCTTTGTAGACCGCGAGGATGGAGGAGTCTCGATCAACGACTGTGTGAAGTTGGCCAAGACCCTCGGCCTGGTACTTGAAGCTGAAGAGATCTTCAGCAGCCCATATAATCTCGAGGTCTCATCGCCCGGTATTAACAGGCTTCTTTCGAAGCCGGCTCATTTCAAACGGTTCGAGGGCCGTGAAGTGAGGGTCGAGTATTCGAGCAGTGAAAAGGGTAAGGACATAGTGATCGGTATTTTGAAGGACGTTGATGAAGATTCTTTTATAGTCGATGATGGTGGGAATGAGACTGCCGTAGAGTTCAAGAATATCATAAAAGCCCGCCTGCATGGTGAAAAGTGGGAGATCAGCAGGAAGAAAAAACAGGGCAGATAGAACAGGCCAGTCGGTCTATTTGAAGTGAAAACATTTTGACAGAGGCGCGAGCCTGTTTTAGAATCTCAGCCGGACATGGTCTGAGGGGAGTCAGAGAATGAATTCGGGATTTATTGAAGCGTTTTCGCAGATTATCAGAGTCAAGAGGGTCGACAAGAATACCCTTATCGAGACGATCAAGATCAGTCTTATATCGGCGGCCAGGCGAAAGCACGGCCAGGAATCCGATATCAAGGTCCATATTGATGAGGCGAAGGGTCAGATAGAGATCTTTCGTGTCTTCCAGGTAGTCAAGGAAGTCGAGGATGAAGCGACGGAACTTCTGCTAGCGGACGCTAAAGAGATCGATCCCGATGCCAAGGTCGGGGAAGAAGTAAGCGAGGAACTCTCGGTCGAGGAGTTCGGCCGGAACGCTGTACAGACCGCCAAACAGGTTCTCACTCAAAAAGTACGCGAGGCCGAAAGAGACAGGATATACGAGGATTATAAGGATAAGATAGGTGTCATAGTAAACGGCACGGTCCGCCAGATAGACCGGGGCAGCATCCTTGTCAACCTCGGCAGGGCCGAAGCATATCTGCCTCTACGCGAGCAGATCCGGAAGGAAAGATATAATCAGGGAGATACCCTTCGAGCCTGTGTCATGGAAGCCGACAGGGAAGCGAGGGGTCCGCAGATAATCCTTTCCAGGACGAGTAACCAGTTTCTTCAGAAACTGTTTGAGCAGGAAGTGCCCGAGATATTCGACGGTGATGTGGAGATCAAAAAGATAGCCAGGGAACCGGGTGGCCGTTCCAAGATAGCGGTCCATTCACGAAGCGACAAGGTCGATGCAGTCGGATCCTGTGTGGGGATGAAAGGTTCGAGAGTGCAGGCGGTCGTCAACGAGCTTCATGGCGAAAAAATAGATATAGTAAACTGGAGTGATAACTCTTCGGAATTCGTATCGAGAGCGCTGGCACCGGCGAAGGTGTCGGCCCTCAGGTTCAACGAGTTCGAGAACGAGGCTCTTGCTATTGTCGATGAAGACCAACTTTCCCTCGCTATCGGAAGGGATGGGCAGAATGTGCGGTTGGCGTCGAAGTTGACTGGATGGAAGATCAACCTTACAACCGTCAAGGAAGTCGAAAGAAGAGACAGGCTCGAGCAGAGGCTTCAGATGGATATCTCCGAGATGTACGGAGTCAGTGACAAGCTGGCCGTCAAATTGAAGAGTATCGGTATTTTGACCGTGCAGAAGCTTCACAAGACTTCTCTTGATGAACTGCTGGAGCTCGAAGGAATCGGAGCCAAGACTGCCGAGAGGCTTAAAGCGATGTCTTCTGAAACTATGGAAGAGCTAAACAGTGCTCTTGAGACACTTCTCAAAAAAGAGAAAGAGGAGGAGGCTGCTGAAGATATACAGCTCTTCGATGAGAATGCTCTTGCGCCAGAGGTTGAGAAGCCGGAAGAGGAAGCCAAGCTTACTGAAGCAGATATTTTCGGGGATGCGACCGATGACGATTCTTCTGAGGAAGCCGCTGCTGATGAGTCGACGGAAGACGAAGATGTTTCGATCACCTTCGATGAGACGGATGATGTCGGCGATGATGATGACTCCGATGATGAAGCCGGGCTGAAGGATGATGCGGAGAACGATGTAGTAGAAGATGATGCTGATGCAGAAGCATCAGAAGACCCTATAGAGATCGCACCGGGTGATGCCGATGGCGGACCCGGCGATGAAGATATTAAGAAAACTGATACCGGTATCTCAGGTGATGGCACGACTGACGGGGATGACGAGCCGGAAGATTGAGTCGGCAAAGAAATGGATGAAGGGAGTTGAGTTCCTTTGGCAAAGGTCCGTGTTTACGAGCTTGCTAAAAAGTATGAGATCTCCAGTGAGGCTCTGAGAAAGATCCTCGTCAAGGAAGGTATTACTGTAAAGAGTCATATGAGTACGGTCGAAGACCGTGTGGAGATTCTTATTCAGCAGCACCTGAACCGGATCAAGAACCAGGCTTCGGCCAAGGTCAAAAGGAAGGAACGCCAGCAGAGGCCGGCAAAGACCGAGAAGAAGCATCGCTCCAGGAAGCCCAAAAAGGCTGAAAGGAAAGAAGCGGACCAGCAGGCGGTCAAGGATAGCGTAAAGAGGACACTGGCTAAACTCGAGGTCACCCGTAAGTCGAAGAGGCGTAAACGCAAGGATGAGGTCGTTGAGACTAAAGTGGAAGAGGCTCTTATCAAGCTTCCCGAGTTTTCGAGCGTTGCCGATCTTGCGCAGCACCTTGATGAGGATCCTGCAGAGGTCATTCAGAAGTGCGTCGAGCTGGAGATGATGGTGTCGATCAACCAGAGACTCGATTCAGACGCTATCGAAATGATAGCTGACGAATATGGTTACAAGGTGAAATTCGTCACCTCCTACGGCCAGGATATTCTGGTTGAGACGAAAGAGGTACAGCCTGAAAGACTCGTAGGGCGTTCGCCGGTCGTTACAATAATGGGGCATGTCGACCATGGTAAGACTTCCCTGCTGGACAACATCCGTCACAGTAATGTCATTGCCGGTGAAAAGGGCGGAATAACCCAGCATATAGGTGCTTATTCGGTTGAAATCAACGACCGTCTTATCACTTTTATCGATACACCTGGCCATGAGGCTTTTACCGCGATGCGGGCGAGAGGCGCACAGGCGACTGACATCGTTATCATTGTCGTCGCAGCAGACGATGGCGTAATGCCGCAGACCATGGAAGCGATAAACCACGCGAGGGCGGCTGACGTCCCGATCATTATAGCGATCAACAAGATCGATCTGCCGAACGCTGACCTGGAAAAGGTCAAAAGTGGACTTATCCAGCAGAACATCGTCCTTGAGGAGTACGGCGGTAATGTCATGTGCGCCGAGATATCGGCCAAGAACGATATCGGGATAGAGAAACTGCTCGAGATGATCCTTCTTCAGTCTGAGATGATGGAATTGAAAGCAGATCCGGAATCGCAGTGCAGGGGAACCGTGCTTGAATCGAAAAAAGAGGAAGGGCGTGGCGTTGTCTGTACCATTCTCATCCAGCAGGGCACTCTCAACGTGGGCGACATTTTTGTCACCGGCAATCACTTCGGCCGGGTAAGGGCTCTCATGAACGAGCGGGGCAAAAAGATCGAGAACGCGCCACCGTCAACACCAGCCGTAGTACTCGGATGTTCCGGTGTGCCCCAGGCCGGGGACGCATTCATCCAGGTGGAAGAAGAGAGGACTGCAAAGGAGATCGCGACGAAACGCCAGCAGTTCTCCCGTGAAATGGAGCGGAGGACCTCGCAGACGATGTCACTGGAAGAGCTTTACGAGCAGATTCAGGAAGGTGTCGCGGCGGAGCTCAACCTGATCATCAGGGCTGACACTGACGGTTCTATCGAGGCTCTCAGTGCCAGTCTGGTGGATCTCAGTACCGATGAAGTAAAGGTGAACGTGATCCTCAAGGGTGTCGGCATCATAAGCGAGAGCGATGTTCTTCTCGCCTCAGCAAGTAATGCCGTTGTCCTGGGATTCCATATAAATGTCACTCCTGAAGCGGCCAGACTTGCGGGCAATGAGAAAGTCGATATCCGTTTCTATGACGTGATTTATCAGGCTATCGATGACGTCAAAGCAGCGATGTCGGGACTTCTCGAACCCGATATCGTGGAAGTCGAGCTCGGCGAAGTCGAAGTCCGCCAGGTATTCAGGGTTTCCAAGATCGGGACCATCGCAGGTTCATATGTAAAGTCTGGAATGGTCAAGCGCGGAGCCCTGGTCAGGGTCCGTCGTGAAGGAGAGATCATCTATAAGGGTACGGTGAATTCGCTCAAGCGTTTCAAGGATGACGCGAAGGAAGTCCAGGCGGGCTTCGAGTGCGGCGTCGGTGTGAGCGGCTTCGAGGACCTTATAGAGGGGGATCTCCTGGAGATATACCTGGAAGAGAAACATATCAGGACAATCGATTAAGCGGGGGCTTTCCATGCTCGTCGCCTGCCTTCGGATCCAGTTGCACCTGCCGGGTTGTAAATCCCTGAAGGAAAAGAGATTTGTCTTAAACAGTCTCAAGGACAGACTCCGTTCCAGGTTCAATCTGGCCCTGTGCGAGACGGATTACCAGGACAAGTGGCAGAGAAGCGCTCTCGCCATCGTGACCATAGCCGGGAGCAGAAAAGGGGTCGACAAGTCGGTTCAGGCGATAACGACATTTCTGGAACGCCAGGAGAGAGCCGTATTGATCGAATGTGACAAAGAGTTCTATTGACGGTTGGAGCGGTTATGGAAGAAAAATACAAGGCAAGGATCGAGGAGACTATCCATCAGCTCGTTGCCGAAATGCTGTTCAAGCGCGTGAAGGATCCCAGGGTGGCGAACGTGTCGGTCCTGCGGGTTGCGGCCGCGCGGGATTATTCTGTGGCGAAGATCTATTACAATATTATCGGGGGAAGCGATGATCTCGAGAATGTGAGCCGTGGGCTGGAGAGCTGCCGGGGTTTCATGCGGGGGATCATCAAGAAACATATCAGGCTCAGAGTGATCCCTGAACTGATATTCATATATGATTCGTCGCTTGACAGGGCCATGGCATTAGAGGAAATTATCAACAAGATCCATGAAGATGATGAAGTCGGGGATAGTGACCCGGCCGGTGGCGGAGAAGAATCAGTTGAAGAGACTGATGGAGAGGATGGGGATGACAGCCGAGACCTGTAAGTCCGAATTCGGACGGATACTGGAACTGATAGACAATAACGACAGGTTTCTCATGATAGGTCATATCGACCCTGACGGGGATTGTCTCGGGTCGATGTTCGCCATGACTCTCTTTGTTCGAGCCCGCGGTAAGGATGTAGCCTGTTACGCGCCCGGAGACATGCCGGAAAGACTTCTGGGACTTCCCGGCGCCGACAGTCTGGTGGCCAGGGATATGATAGCTTCGTTCGATCCGCAGGTCGTCATCGCCCTCGATTCTCCGACTCACGGCAGGACGGAGAACGTTATGGAAATAGCGGGAGACGTACCTGTAGTCAATATGGACCATCATCCTTCCAATGAGATGTACGGAGAGGTCAATGTGGTCGATGAGAACGCCGCAGCGGCTGCGATGCTTGTTTTGCGGTTTCTCGAATCGGTCGCTCCGGAAAGCATCACTTCGGATATTGCCAGCTGCCTCTATCTCGGGATATTGATGGATACCGGCTCATTCAGGTTCCAGAATACAGATGAGGAAGCCTTGTCCGCGGCGGGCAGATTGATTGGATATGGGGCGCGCGCGTATGAGCTTACCCATGAATTCGTATACATGAAGAAATTCAGGACGCTTAAACTGCTTGTTCCTGTCCTCGATTCTCTCAAACTCTCCTGTGAGGGTAAGATCGCTACTATGCAGATCAAAAGGGAGATGCTGGAGAGTTCCGGAGCTGAATTCAAGGATTCGGAAGGATTCATAGATTATGGTGCCGCAATAGACGATGTCGAGCTTGTCGCCCTGCTCAGGGAGATCGGGCCGGACAGGACAAGGGTCAGTCTCAGGTCGAGGAATCACCACGATGTCTCATTGCTTGCGGGCAGATATGGCGGCGGAGGACATGCCAAGGCTGCGGGGCTTACTATAAAAGACAGTATCGATAATGCCACAAAAACGATTCTCAGGGACCTCGAGGGACTCGTCTCCGGGAGATGAGGGAAGCCGGACTATGGAAGAGCTGGGAGCAGGCTGGAGCAGATTTAACAATAAGGTCATTGCAGTAAACAAGTCAGCCGGGCTATCGACATTCGACGTGATCCGCAGATTCAGGAAGATAATCAGGGTAAAAAAAATCGGTCATTCCGGGACGCTGGATCCTCTGGCGACCGGGTTGGTCCTTCTACTGACCGGGTCGGCGACGAAGCTCTCAGGATATCTTATGGAACTACCAAAGAAATATATCGCGGATATCAAGCTCGGCGAGGCGACCGACACACAGGACGCTGAAGGAACTATAGTCCGTACCGGTGAGTGGGAAAATACAAGAGAAGAAGATATTACTGCAGCCCTGGCTGGATTAGCCGGACTGAGAAAACAGACACCTCCGATGTTCTCGGCCCTGAAGCACAGGGGGCTCCCACTTTATGCTCTTGCCCGGGAGGGAAAGGAAGTGGCTCGTGAGCCACGAGAAGTCAATACATATTCCATAAGACTTCTCGAATGTGATCTACCCGTCTTCAGGATAGAGGTCCATTGCTCGAAGGGGATGTATGTGAGGGTGCTGGCGGAGGAGATCGGTGACGCGCTGGGTGTCCCTGCGCATCTTCACCGTCTTGTCAGGACCGAGATAGGACATTTTCATCTGGACGATGCGATAGATGACGACTCTCTTGAACAGCTGCTCGAAATGGAAAATCCGGGTACAGGACTTTCCGAGGCTTTGCAGCATCTTCCGCAGGTGGAACTTGACGATGATCAGGAAAAAGGTCTGATGAACGGCATAGCTCCCTGTATTGTGTCGGGGCTCCCAGTCGCGGGAAGCCTTGTCCGCCTGATCCTGTCTGATGGGCGGTTGGGAGCGATCGCGGAGGCCGAGCCTGCCGGGCTGGTCCAGTTAAAAAAGGTATTTGCCGCGGCTGGACAGGATAGTGGCGGCAATCAGTGAAAAATGAACAGGCCGTTGTGGGTCTGTCTGGAGAGACAATATGGCCGAGATATTGACAAGCGCACAGATCGAAGATGGAAGAATCGGTGATTCGGTTGTCTCCATTGGCGTCTTTGATGGTGTCCATATCGGACATCAGAAAGTGATCGAATCCCTTCAAAAGGCAAAGGTGGAGTCCGGAGCAAATGTCTCCGTGCTGATGACCTTCGACAGGCACCCCCTGAGTGTGACACATCCCGAGAGACAGCCGAGACTCCTTACAACGCTGAAGGAGAAGTTGTCCATTCTTTCGGAGTTGGATGTCGACATCATCCTGGTCGAGGAGTTTACTTCCGCTCTTGCCGCCATCGATTACAGGGATTTTATAGAAACAAGGCTTCTGCGGCGTCTTGGAATGAAACATCTTGTGATCGGGTATGATTTTCATCTCGGCAGGGGCAGGGAGGGAAACCAGCAGAATATAGCGGCCGAGGGGAAGAAAACGGGATATGGATTTTCGGTCGTATCGCCGGTGGTCGTGCGAGGGCGCGCTGTATCGAGTACAAGGATAAGAAAAAACATCGAGGCCAGGAAGCTTCATGTGGCTGCCAGGCTGCTTACCAGACCGTATTTCTTCGATGCCGATGTGGTCCATGGCGAGGGGATCGGCAGGGAGCTGAAGTTCCCCACAGCCAACGCCACAGTCTCGCATTCAGAAAAACTTCTGCCGCCGACTGGTGTATATGCCGTAAATGTCGAGACTCCATCAGGTATCTCGGGAGGCATGATGAATGTCGGTGCTGCTCCGACCATCAGACATGATGGTGTAGAGAGGATAGAGGTGCATCTGTTTGATTTCGATGGAAACCTCTACGGCGAGAGGATCAGGATTTGCTGTCTCGACTATCTGAGGGAAGAAAAAGAGTTTGATGGCAGGGATGAGCTTCGTGCCCAGCTCAAACGGGACAGGGATTGTGTCAGGTCAATACTGGAAAAGAAATATTGACAAAAAAGTATCCTGATGTATGTTAGTACATCACCCATAGAGTGAATGGGAGCAGGCAGTTTTAATGCGGATCGGGCATGGGGCCCTTTCTGCTGCCATCGCGTTGTAAAGTACGTGATACGAAGGAGGTATGACGATGGCACTGCAAAAGGATTTAAAGAAGGAAGTTATTGAGAAGCATAGGATGCATAATCTGGATTCGGGTTCCCCGGAAGTCCAGATCGCGCTTCTCACCGAGCGCATCAATGTCCTCACTGGACATTTCAGGATCCACAAGAAAGATTTCGCTTCAAGACGGGGACTTCTCAAGATGGTAGGTCGTCGCCGCAAGCTTCTGGATTATCTCAAGAAGAACAGAATCGAGAAATATCGCAGTCTTATCAAGGAATTGAATCTCAGGAAATAGCATGATATCTGTCGTGATATGTTGAAAATATCAGTGTCACGACTATTTTTCTGCAGATATCGATGAACGGAGGATAGTACAGGAATGATTAGCAAGAAAATGACAGTCGAAGGGAAAGAGTTCTTTTTCGAGACTGGAAGGATGGCCAGGCAGGCGGACGGTTCAGTCCTTCTTGGCGAGGAAGGAACTACGGTACTGGTTACCGCGGTCGCTTCCAAAGGTGCGGAGAGTGACAGGGGATTCTTCCCGCTCTTCGTCGAATACAGAGAAAAATTCTATGCGGCCGGGAAGATCCCCGGGGGCTTTTTCAAAAGAGAAGGACGCCCGAGTGAGAGGGAGACTCTCAGCTGCAGGCTTATCGACAGGCCGATAAGGCCCCTTTTCCCCGACGGGTTCATGTACGAAGTACAGGTTGCCTGTACCGTACTGAGCAGTGACACGGAGCATCAGGCGGACGTTCTTGGGATCATCGGCGCGTCGATAGCGCTCAATCTCTCGGACATACCCTTCGAAGGCGTTATCAGTGGTGTCCGTGTGGGAATGAAAGATGGTGCTTTCACGCTCAACCCGACCTTCGAGGAAGTCGAAGAGGCCGGGTTCGAACTGGTGATAGCCGGTTCCGACGAAGCCATCATCATGGTCGAAGGTGAATCCGGTGAAGTGTCTGAATCGAAGATAATGGAGGCCCTTGACTACGGTCATGAGCATATCAGGAAATTCAATGCCTTTCAGCGTGAATTCCTCGCCGAGTGTGAGATTCCTGCCAAGAGGGAATTCACCAAAAAAGAAGTGAATGAGGAACTGAAGGCGAAAGTGATTGAGCAGTATAAGTCCAAAATGGACAGTGCATGCAGGCTCATTGGAAAGCATATCAGGGATAACGCTATCGGGGCGCTCGTCACCGAAGCTATCGAAGCCCATGCAGAAGAATATCCTGAATCCGGCAAAGAGATCAAGAATTTCATGCATGATATCGAGAAGGACCTCGTTAGAAGCATGATCCTCGATGAGGGTGTCAGGACCGATGGAAGGAAAAAGGACGAAGTCAGGGATATCACCTGTGAGATCGGTATTCTTCCAAGGACCCACGGCAGTGCCCTGTTTACCAGGGGAGAGACTCAGAGTCTCGTTGTGGTAACGCTCGGGACTTCCCAGGATGAGCAGAGGATAGACGGGCTCATCGGTGAGTCGTGGAAAAAATATATGCTCCACTACAACTTCCCTCCGTACAGTGTGGGAGAAGTCGGATTCTTCCGCGGCCCCGGTCGCAGGGAGATAGGACACGGACATCTCGCTGAGAGGTCTCTTGGGCCGGTCCTGCCTGCCGATGATGTATTCCCTTATACCATCAGGGTCGTATCCGACATCATGGAATCGAACGGTTCGAGTTCGATGGCCACGGTATGCGGAGGCAGTCTTTCGCTGATGGACGCGGGAGTGCCCATAACCAAACCGGTCGCCGGTGTTGCGATGGGTATGGTAATGGAAGGCGATAAGTTTGCTGTCCTCACCGATATCCTCGGTCTCGAGGATCACCTCGGTGACATGGACTTCAAGGTGACTGGCACCAGTGACGGGATCACCGGTTTCCAGATGGACGTCAAGATATCAGGTATCTCCAGGGCGGTTATGGAAGAGGCTCTTGAGCAGGCTCGCAAGGCCAGGCTCCATATCCTCGACATCATGGGTAAAACGATTTCCGAAGCTAAAAGCGAGATATCGCCCTACGCACCTAAGATAGTCCAGATAAAGATCGCGGTAGACAAGATCAGAGAGATCATAGGCCCTGGGGGCAAGATGATCAGACATATCCAGGACACTACCGGCGCGAAGATCGATATCGATGACGATGGCACCGTTGCTATCGCTGCTGTCGACCAGGCTTCTGGAGACGCGGCTCTCGAGATGATCAACAATATCACGGCCGAGGCAGAACTCGACAAGGTATACAAGGGAACGGTAAAGAGTATCGTTACCTTTGGCGCTTTTGTCGAGATCCTTCCAGGCAAGGACGGTCTGCTGCATATTTCAGAGATCGACAGAAAACGTATCGACAGGGTCGAGGACGTTCTGGAACTCGGGCAGGAACTCGAGGTCAAGGTCATAGGGATCGACAGGGAAGGTAAGATCAGGCTGAGCCGAAAGGTCCTTCTCTAGAGAAAGATATGTTGAAGCTCCCCCGCCCGAAGAAGGTCATACTGGACTGCGGCGCTACCTTGCTGTATCAGCGCAATCCTGTGTCTCCGACTGTCGCTTTCGGTGTCTGGGTCTCCCGGGGATCGAGAGACGAGACAGAATCGGAGCGGGGGTATTCGCATCTCCTTGAGCATATGGTATTCAGGGGGACAAAGAGCAGATCCGCCTTGAAGATCGCTTTCGATCTCGAGTCTATAGGCGGTCAGTGGGATGCCTTTACAAGCAAGGAATCGACCTGCTACCACGGAAAAGTGCTGGAAGAGCATTTTGGGGATTTTGCCGAGATACTTTCTGATATTGTCCTGTCGCCCTCTATTCCAACCGATGCGCTTGTGCTGGAGAAAAAAGTCGTTCAGGAAGAGATCCGTTCGGTGAATGATTCACCTGAAGAATCGACATACGAGCTTTTCTTCAAGAGTCTCTTTGGCGACGATCAACTTGGATACCCGGTGGCGGGAAGACTCAAGGACATTCCGTCGTGTGACCGCCGAAGGCTTCTCGCTTTCCACAGGAAGACCTACATTCCTTCAAACACGATCTTCGCATTCATCGGTAATATTCCATTTGGCAAGGTCATATCGACAATTGAGGAAAATTTCGTCTTTCAGGGGAATCGTTCTGCTGGACGAGCACGGAAAACATCGAAGTTTTCAAGCAAAAGGATCGTGTCCGGCAGAAGGCCGGACTGGGGACAGTCACATGTCTGTATAGGGACACGGACGATCTCTGCTTCCGACCCGGACAGATATCCGTTGCTGGTCCTGTCCAATATACTTGGAGGCGGGGTGTCGTCACGGTTGTTTCAGAATCTCAGGGAAAAGAACGGACTGGCCTATGCTGTCTTTTCACACGCGAATTTCTGGAGTGATACTGGCGCTTTTGCCAGCTATTTTTCGGTCGATCCCAGGAATCTGGGAAAGGCGATGGATATTTTCATGAGATGCATGGAGGATCTGAGGACGGGAGGAGCACTGGAGGAGGAAATGGCCAGCGCAAAGTCCCAGCTGAAGGCATCGGTCGTATTCGGTGTGGAAAGCGTGGATAGCAGGTTGTTCAGACTGATACACAGTGAATGTTATCATAAGAGGCACAGGACTCTGGACTCCGTGATCAAGAATATTGAAAGAGTAAGGCCGGAAGATGTCGCCAGGGTGATGGAGATATTCCTGCCGGAAAAAAGACATACCTATGTGACCTGCGGCAAGCGCAGGCTGCGTGGTTTTATCAGGAGAGGTTCCCGATGAAAGTGTCGATCAGATATCTTCCCCATCACGAGGGGTTGCCGCCTCTCGGAAGGATGACCGACGGGTCGAGCGGGTATGATATCAGAGCCGCCTGCGACGAGGATATGATCATCGAACCTGGAGAGACAATGCTGGTTCCATCCGGGATCGAACTGTCCATACCTCCGGGATACGAAGGTCAGGTCCGTCCCCGAAGCGGCCTGGCATTGAAAAAAAGTGTGGGAGTCCTTAATAGCCCCGGTACTATCGACAGCGATTACCGTGGCGAGCTCGGAGTGATCCTCACTAATTTCAGCAAAGAGATTTTCCCCGTCAGTCGCGGTGACAGGATAGCCCAGATCGTTTTTGTCGAACTCCCCCGGGTCGAACTGGTGGAAATGGAATCGCTGGACGTCACTGACAGGGGAGACGGGGGATACGGGTCTACCGGGAAGGGTTAGGTTAATGTCCCTTCTGATCATACCATTCTTTCTAGCCGCCGCCGCGATCGGTCTTTTCCTTTTATGGAAGTTTCGATGGGGTCCACCCGACCGGACTCTGCCGGGAGTACTTACATACCACAAGATAGCAGGATTCGAATTCGGCGGCACCTGGATGACTCCCACGAGATTTGCTTCGGGACTCGACCACCTTGCCGACTCCGGGTACTCGTTCATCGGCGAGGACGAATTCATCGATACTCTGGACGGTAGGAGGGAAGCCCGGGGAAAAGAGATCCTGATCACTTTCGACGATGGGTACAGACTGCTTATGGATGACGCGTTGCCTCTTCTGGAAGCCAGGAATATTCCCGCACTGATATTTCTTGTCACTTCATATTCCGGCAGAGAGAACACCTGGGAACTCCCTCTGCCAGGGAGAAGGACACGGCACCTTGGATGGGATGAAGTCTCTGAGATATCAGCGAATCCTCTCTTTACTTTCGGATCCCATTCCCGGACTCACAGGGATCTGACAAAGCTTTCCGATGACATGCTGGCCGACGAATTGAGCATATCAAGAGAAGTGATCGGTCATCAGACGGGAAGGATGGCGAGAAGTGTCTCGTATCCTTTCGGCCGGGTCGACCGGAGGGTGGTCGAATCTGCTCGCTCGGCGGGATTTGAAGCAGGGTTTACTCTTTTTCCCACGGGGCGGGGTGAGGATGTGGACAGGTTCTGCCTGAGAAGAGAGGGAGTCTGGATCATCGACACGAAATATTCTGTCGATCTGAAACTGTCGGGCGGACGATGGTTCTGGTTCGAGGATATCAAGGGAAGGACGATAAACAGGTTTGCGTCGATAACTCCGTTTTTAATGAAAAAGGGACCGTTCGATTAATTTCGCTACCGTAGAGAATAGGCCCTGCCGTTGTCATCCATCCTGTACCTGATCCCGACCTGTTGGACGAGCTCGAGAGTGGAGCCTCTGATGAATTTCTTTACCGCCAGGACTTCCAGCGTGAAAGGGTAAGATCCCATTGAACCGTAATATTCGTCGAGCCCCTGCTCGATAGTCGCTTTGAGGCCCCTGAGGCGGAGCTCGGCCGGCTCTATCGTGAGTCCGGCAGTCTCCACTATGGATGCGGCCTTCGTACCACTGGTCCGGGCTTTCCAGCCGGGAGGCAAAAGCCAGGGGACGAGGTATTCTCCAACTGCGAAAGAAGCGACCAGAATGATAATCGTGGCGAAAGTAGGAATAACCCGTTTTCTATTGTCTTTCCTTGTCTTGACGATCTTTTCCTGAATCTCCTCAGGTTCGACTTTTTCCGCTTCCCTGAATTCGAGGAATCCGGTCTCAAGAAGACGTTTCAGCGATTCATAAGTACAGAACCTCGCCATCCACGAGTGCGAGACAAGGTACTCGAGAGACCTCTCCTGC
>JAHOYU010000098.1 GCA_019038625.1 Candidatus Latescibacterota bacterium
ATGCATACCGAGAGCGTCAGCAGCCTTCGACCGGTTCCAATCGCTGTTTTTAAGTGCTTCGAGGATATACTTTCTTTCGATAGTATCGATGTCTTCCGGTTTGCTTTCAAGGTCGGTCGAGCGGCGCCTGAGGTAGGACGGAAGGTGTTTTACTCCGACATTCCCTTTTTTGCAGAGGACAAAAGCATGCTCGATGATATTCTCCAGTTCTCTGACATTTCCGGGAAAATCGTGCTGCATGATGTCGGCCAGGGCTCCCGGGGTTATCCCGGTCAGATTCCTGCTCCTGATCTTGTTGAACCGGCAGATGAAATGGTCCACAAGCAGGGGGATATCCTCTTTTCTCTCCTTAAGCGGAGGGATGTCGATCCGAATCACATTGATCCTGTAAAACAGGTCGCGCCTGAATTCACCATTTTTTACAAGCTCATCCAGATCCCTGTTCGTCGCTGTGATGACCCTTACATCGGCCTTTACCGGCACGGTCCCGCCAAGCGGTTCGTAGACTTTTTCCTGAAGTACCCTCAGCAGTTTCACCTGCATGGCCTGGCTGATATCCCCTATCTCATCGAGAAAGATCGTCCCACCCGCGGCTAGCGCGAACCTGCCCGGCTTGTCCTTTTTCGCGTCTGTAAAGGCTCCTGCCTTGTAGCCGAATAGCTCTGCCTCCAGAAGAGTGTCCGGAAGGGCGCCGCAATTGACCGCTATGATCCTCTCCTTGCGCCTCGGACTCAGGTCGTGTATGGCCCGGGCAAAAAGCTCTTTCCCCGTACCACTGTCACCACCGATCATCACAGTGCTTTCGCTCTCGGCGACCTCGGGAAGGATGTCGAACAACCTTTTCATCAGGTGACTCTTGCTGATGATATCCATGAAACGGTTCTTGCCGAGCAGTTCTCTCCTGAGCTCTTTGAGTACACTCAGATCCCTGAATGTCTCCACACCACCGATGACATTGCCCTCAGCATCCCTTAGAAGAGCGGTCGAGACAGAGACGACGACAGGCTCACCATCAGGCTTTACAATAGTTATCTCCTCGTTGACCACCTGATGTCCGCTGTCCATCGTCCTCTTCAATACGCATGCGCTCTCACACACCATCGCCCTCATCACCTCAGCGCAGAATTTCCCGATCGCCACGGAGCGGGGGATCCCGGTGATACGTTCGGCAGCCTTATTGAAAGATGTGATCCGCCAATCGAGATCGATCGTAAAGACGCCATCGGCGATGCTATCGAGGATTATGTCGGTATTGGAAGTCATCTCGTGAGGATTATACTACGCGCCGCGCCGGACCGCAACCTATACCGTAGCATTTTTGCTACGGTAGGGAAACCTCTCAAGAGAAAGTGCGAAAGATACTGTACGTTATCATCACTTCAACAACACCATCTTCTTCGCCTGCACAAAATCACCGGTGACGAGGCGGCAGAAGTAGATACCGCTCGATGGTCCGTCAGGAACATCCACAGTCGCAGTTCCAGTTCCAGAACAATACACCGAGTCGCTGTGGACGTTACCGATAGCAATCGCGCAATCGTACGTTCCTGCCGATTCAGGCTCGAAGCGGACGGTCACATACAGCGTTTCAGTTGATTCGAGACTGAATGGACCAGCTGCCCCTCGCCATTATTCTCCTATGCATACAGGTTGCCGATTATTACTGGAATATGGAGTTGTAATCCGCGCCCGCCCATGATAAAATACGGTGGACTCATTTTCCAGAGAATAGGAGGCTATTATGAGATTTGTATTGATTGTCGTGCTGTCAATCATCCTGACGATCAGCAGCCTTCCCAACGCCAAGACACCACCTGCTGGAGAACAATGTATAGATCTGCGAGCCGATTCTATCGTATTCACTTACCCGCATCCCGATTCGATCCGGGTGGAGGCCTTTTACACCATCCTCAACTCGACGCCCACGGAGATCTTTTATTATTGCGATATAGGAGTATTCCTGGACGGAATCCCAGCCGATGTATCGGAATTTGAAATCGGTACTTCCATGGGCGAATGCTGGGATAAGGAAGAAGAAGACTGCGATGGCGATTGCACCGAAACAGTCAACGGAAAACCTGTTTCAGGCTTCTGCATATTCTGGAAGGACCCTATGGATACATGTTTCGCGACCTGTGTCTGTTCAGCAGGAATCCGAAGGGTGTGGGGTTTTTCATATGCCGGTGAGGATATGCTTTCGTTTGAGCTGGATCTGGGAGACGCGGTGCTGGAAGTGGATGAGACGAATAATTCCTGCTCCATTTTCATCGGGGTGGTGGGAACCGAGGAAACCTCCTGGGGAAACATAAAAACCCGGGAATCCGAATAGGCTGGACTCGAACAAGTGATCCCTCCCTGCACTTCTTGTGTATCACACAGGTCGAACAGTCGTGTTCCCTCTTGATCATGGGAGTCCTGCCCTGCTTCTCGGCCAGAAATATTTCCGTCTTGTTCATCAGCCCAAGCAGGATACCCAGCTGTGCCTTCTCTGTTGATTCCATCCGACTTTCAACACTGCCCCTGACCTGGTCGACGCACAACATGCATTACGATGTTTATTGAATACATATGGAATGTCTTATTTAGG
>JAHOYU010000099.1 GCA_019038625.1 Candidatus Latescibacterota bacterium
ACTGCATTCAGGTGCCGCAGCTGTGCAGGCAGCGTCATATATGGAGAGAAAGAGGAAGGGCCGATGAGCAAGAGGAAGGTCGGAGTCTACATCTGCCATTGCGGGGGTAACATCTCCGATTATGTCGACGTCGAAAAAGTCAAATCCGATATAGAGAAAGACCATGACGTGGTCGTGACCAGGACCACAATGTTCACCTGTTCTGACGCCTCCCAGAACCAGATCATGGAGGATATCAGGGAGATGAACCTCGACGGGATCGTCGTCGCATCCTGCTCACCGAAACTCCACCTCTCCACCTTCAGGAGCGCCGCCGACAGAGCCGGGTTGAATCAGTTTCAGTACATACAGGTGAATATAAGGGAACAGTGTTCATGGGCCCATTCGGACGACCCGAAGGGAGCAACGAAAAAGGCCGTGGGTCTTGTCAGGGGTGGCCTGGAGAAGGCGAAACTGACAGAGCCTCTCGAGCCTATAAGAGTCACCTCGGTCAAAAGGGTCCTGATAATCGGCGCGGGCATAGCGGGGTTGAGGGCGGCAATCGAAGCGGCTGATCTTGGCGTGGAAGTCTATCTGGTCGAAAGAGAGAATAATGTCGGTGGAACGGTCGGCACTCTGGGGGCGATGTATCCCTCGGGCAGGAAGGGTTCGGAGATAATCGACCGCCTGATGGAGCAGGTCGAGGAAAGAAGCAACATAACCCTCTATACCGGTTCGAAGATGGTATCGAGGGAAGGATATATCGGGAACTTCGATGTCAGAATAAGAGTTTCTTCCGGAGACGAGATAGATCTGAACATCGGCGCTATAATAGTGGCTACGGGATTCAGGCCCTACGAGCCAGCTGAAGGTGAGTACGGCATGGGCCTGAGTGGTGTCGTGACTCTTCCTGAGTTCGAACAGATGATCGAGAAGGCCACCGGCAGCCCTCTGATATACAAGGGGCGAAGGGTGGGTACAGTCGCGTATATATATTGTGTCGGAAGCAGGCAGGGCCCTGAAGTGGAAGACGGGAACAGATACTGTTCGAGATATTGCTGCAATGCCGCCGTACACGCCTCGACGCTTGCCGCCGGGTTGCCAGGCGGAATGGATTCATATCATCTCTACAGGGACATACGGACATACGGAAAATTCGAGCAGCTCTACGAGGATGCTTCCAGTAGCGGATCGATATTTCTTCGATTTGATCCGAAAGAGAAACCTGAGGTATCTTTGGTGGGCAACGAGCTGAAAGTGAACGTGAAGGACCTTCTCACCTGTGGTGAAGAGATCGAGATACCAGTGGACCTGGTCGTCCTGGTCACAGGCATGATTCCGGCGGATAACACCGAGTTGACATCGATACTGAGGCTTCCGCTGGGAACTGACAGGTTCTACAACGAGATACATACTAAACTACGTCCCGTGGAGACTGTGATAGCCGGTGTTTATCTGGCAGGGAGCTGCCAGTCGCCGAAGAATTCGACCGAGTCTGTCATCTGTTCACTCTCAGCTGTCTCAAAGGCGGCGTCGCTTCTGGTAAAGGGTTATGTCGATCTTCAGCCTTTCGTGGCATTCGTGAGGAACGGACTCTGTAGCTGGTGCGGTGAATGCGAGCCTGCCTGCCCCTATGGCGCCATTTCGAAGATAGAGGAGGACGGTAGGGAGATAGCTTACGTTACAGACGTCCTGTGTACCGGCTGTGGCGCCTGCCTGCCGGTATGTTCGAAGGACGCCCTGCAGCTCAAGGGGTTCACCGATGAACAGGTCATGTCGATGATAGAGGGATTTGCCAGGGAGGTCGAAGGTGTCTGACAGGATCGAAAAGGCCTTTCCCGAGAGCATCGAGATATCAGGTAAGAGGAAAGAGATGTCCAGGATGGAGTCAGCCATGAGGGGACCCATACTGGAAGCATTGAAACCCGGGCCGATGACTGTTCCCGAGGTCGCTGAGGCGATAGGAGCAGAGACCCACGAGACGATGCGCTGGATGATGGGTTGCTGGAGATACGGGTATATCACGGCGACCGGCGAAGTCACAGACGAGGGCTATTACAAGTATGCTCTCGCGGTGAGGGATTAGAGAGATGCAGAAAGTCGACCGGAATATTCGGAAAAAGGTAAAGGAGCTGGGAGCCTTCGATATGGAGGCCTGCTACAGCTGTGGCAACTGCAGCGCCATCTGTCCCCTTTCGGAAGGCGATGTCTCCTTTCCAAGAAAGATGATAAGGTACTCGCTGCTTGGCCTGCAGGAGAAACTCGTGTCCTCGCCTGAGCCCTGGTTCTGTTACTACTGTGGCGAATGCAGCGACACATGCCCGAGGGAGGCAGATCCCGGCGGCCTCATGATGGCCCTTAGAAGGTTCGCGATAAGGAAGTATTCTTTCGGAAAGATCGCTGACCTCTTCTACTCTTCTTTCGCTTCAGGAGCGGCATGGATATTTCTCACTCTTGTTGCGTTAATGCTGATAGTCTTCTATTACGACCGATCCATGAATCTCGAGGAAGTCGAATTCCTCTCCTTCATGTCCCTTGAGCACATACATAACGCAGGGGTGACCTTCGGATGGTTCCTGTCCGTGGCCCTTGCGCTGAACCTCACAATCATGGTCAGGGCACTTACCTTCAGGGGGCGGAAGAAACCAAAACTGAAGGACCTGGCCTCTTCTTTCATTCCCGTAGTGCGTGAAGCCCTGTTGCAGAGAAGGACTACAAAATGCGAAGGGGACAGGAAGAGGTACTGGGCACATATGGGAGTCTTCTGGGGATTTGCCGGAATGTTTCTCGCCACCATCCTGGTCATGGGGATAGATTACGAGTATCTTGGGATCAGCAGGTCGATACCGTTCATCCTGGGCTCTGTTTTCGGGGTGTTGACTCTTGTCGGCACATCCTACTTTATATACCTCAGGGCGGGCAGGAAAGGATGGCCTTTCAAGAGGTCTCATCCTTCGGACTGGATATTCCTGGTGCTGATCGTACTTTCCGTCTCGAGCGGGTTTGTAATGGATCTTTTCAAGGTCCTCGAGATGCCGAGAGCAGCTTACATCACATTTGCTTTTCATCTGATTGCCGTATTCGACTTGCTCGTTTCGTTGCCATTTACCAAGTTTGCACACATGATATATCGCCCTATGGCCCTTTGGCTTGCGGGCATTAGATAAACTAAAATATCAAGTAGTGGTGCCCTTCGTGCGGGCATCAGGCCTGTCCGGGGGAAAGCCTGACAGGGAGAGCCGGTTTAGATCACCGGACATGTAATGACAGGAGGAAAGTTATGGAGGAAAACGTACGGGAAAAGGCCAGTCTTGTCGTTTTAAGCGGCGACATGGACAAGGTGATGGGTGCATTTATCATCGCCAACGGAGCTGCGGCATTCGATATGGATGTCACGATGTTCTTCACCTTCTGGGGACTTAAAGCCCTGCAGAAAGGTAACCTCACAGGGAAGAGTTTCTTCGGCCGGATGCTCGGTCTGATGAACAGGGGAGGAGCCGACAGGCTGGGTCCCTCGAAGTTTAATTTCGGCGGGATCGGACGCTGGATGTTCAAGAAGATGATGAAGGATCAGAATGTCATGTCGTTGCCGAAACTGATCGAGCAGGCAAAGGAGCAGGGAGTAAGACTGGTTGCCTGCGAGATGAGCATGAACGTGATGGAGATCGCCAAGGGAGATTTCATCGAGGGAGTGGAGATAGGTGGAGTCGCCACTTTTATTTCCGAGGCCTCAGATTCGAATTTCTCGCTCTTTATATAAATGCTGGAATAATGGAGCCGGGTCGTATAACTTACTTCTGAGATCGACGAAAGCCCTTCCACGGCCTGTGGCCGGGAAGAATCGGGTGATGTCCAGCTGGAGGTAGGAATCCCTTGAACGATTCAACGAAGCATGTTTCGGAAGAAGAAATAGCAATAAGCTACCGTGAATTTCTCAAAGAATATCCCGAATACAGGAACACGGATAAGCTCGACGAGTTAAGAGTAAAGGAATTCTCCAGGCTCGATTCCCAGGGGCATATATACCTCGACTATACGGGCGGTGGCCTGTATGCCGACAGCCAGATAAGACGTCATTCGGAGTTCCTTATTGGGAATGTCCTTGGCAACCCGCATTCGTCGAATCCGACTTCGACATTTACTACGCGGAAAGTGGAGGAATGCAGGAAACGGGTGCTGGAGTTCTTCAACGCTTCTCCCGATGAATATGTGCCTGTCTTCACCGCAAACGCGAGCCAGGCCTTGAAGCTGGTGGGAGAGTCCTATCCGTTCCGAAATGGAGACCAGCTTCTTCTCAGCTTCGACAACCATAACAGTGTGCTCGGGATAAGGGAGTTCGATAAGACTCATGGTGCCGTGACCAGGTATGTTCCGGTCATTCCTCCCGATCTCAGGATCAACCAGACCGTCCTCGAGGAATATCTCGACGGGAAGGACGCATCCGAGAATGGGCTTTTCGCCTATCCCGCTCAATCGAATTTCTCTGGTGTCCAGTATCCGCTGGAATGGATCGAACTGGCGAAATCAAGGGGGTGGGACGTGCTTCTTGACGCGGCGGCATTCGTTCCGACGAACAGGCTCGATCTGAGCGTATGGAACCCTGATTTTGTCACTATATCGTTTTACAAGATGTTCGGATACCCTACCGGGGTAGGATGCCTTATAGCCAGAAGAGAGGCCCTCGAAAAGCTTCACAGGCCCTGGTTCGCCGGTGGGACCATAACGGTGGTCTCAGTTCAGGCCGACCAGTTTTATCTCGCTCCGGGAGCTGAGGGGTTCGAAGACGGCACCCTTGATTACGCTAATCTGCCAGCGATATGTGTCGGGCTCGAACACCTTGAATCTGTCGGTATAGAATATATCCATGAAAGGGTGGGGTGTCTCAGTCACTGGCTCATCATGAACCTTCTTGGTCTGAAACATGGAAACGGAAAGTCTGTCGTCAGGCTTTATGGTCCGACAGAACGTAAGATGAGAGGGGGGAGTGTCACTATCAATATTTACGACAGAGAAGGCACAGTGATCGACCATCAGCTCGTCGAAAAGAAAGCGAACGAATGGAAGATATCCCTCCGGACTGGCTGTTTCTGTAATCCTGGCGCTGGCGAACTTGCTCTCGGACTCTCGAAGGATGAGATGATAACCTGTATGCAGGGCCCGGAGTCGAGGATGACCATCGATGAGTTCCGGCAGTGTATAGATGGAAAGAGCACCGGAGCGGTCCGTGTCTCGACGGGCATCGCCTCGAATTTCAGAGACGTTCGGCTGTTTCTCGAACTGGTCCGCCAGTTTGTGCAGTAGAGTGTTCACGCAATAGTAGTAAGAGTTTCCCCCCCATCTCCTGGCCGGTATGATAGTCCCATTCCTTCCGCAGCAATATTTTCATATTTTCTATAAAAAATGCCGAACCAGGGTTTCATGTGTATACAGGGGAAGGACGATCAAAGATCAGTTGAATTGACGGGCGTGGCCATCTTAATCGTGAAAGGGGATTTTTATGAGACGAGTCTTGATCATGGGAAGACTGGTTTTGGGAATGGTAGTGGCGGTTCTTGTTGTCAGTGGCGCGGATGCCTCGGCCTCAGGTAATGAGGAAGGAATCATACCTTTCGATACCGAGCACTGGGATTTTCTTTCGGCAAAAGTGACCGAGTTTCAGGGCAGGGAATGTCTGATGGGGTTCGCTCTACTCAAAGATGTCGAATTCGGAGACGGTGTTCTTGAAGTCGACATGGCTGTTACAGAAGCGAGATCATACGCTGGCTTCGTCTTCAGGATATCAGGGCGGGGTAATTATGAGCATTTCTATGTGCGAGCACACAGAGAGGGACTTTACGGGGACGACCTTCAGTATGCACCGGTCACGAACGGGATATCCAGCTGGCAGTTGTACAGCGGTGCCGGGTTTTCTGCGGCATGGGATCCTCCAGACAATGAGTGGTTTAATGTAAGGCTCGAGGTCAAGGGTTCACAGGCCAGAGTTTTTATAAATGGTGAAGAAGTCCCCAGGCTGGAAATAGACCATCTTCAGCATGGTGTGTCACAGGGGAGGGTCGGAGTGCAGGGGCAGATGAACGGCAGCGCCTATTTCTCGAATTTCAGATTTACTCCCGGTGACGATCTCGTATTCGACGAACCTGAGCCGATGGATCCCACCCCTGGCCTGGTCAGGGACTGGAAGATCTCCCAGGTGTTCAGGGTGCTTGACCTGAATATCGATACGAAGTTCGATGAGAAAGAACTGGGGATAGCGTGGAGTAATATCAGCACAGATGAAACGGGCCTGGTCGATGTGGCGAAAAAATATTCGAGAACGGGCAGGGAACCTGATGTGATCTTCGCCAGGACCACTATCCGTTCGGACAGAAAAGAGAGAAGAGAATATAAATTCGGTTACAGTGACTATATCGCTGTCTTCCTGAACGGGGACCTTCTTTTCAACGGATTGAGCGGTTATCGTCAGAGAGACCCTTCATTCGTGGGGATAGTCGGGCTTTTCGACGGAGTATATCTTCCTCTCAAGAAGGGGAAGAACGACCTCGTCGTGATGATCGCAGAGAGTTTCGGAGGCTGGGGCTTCATAGCTCAGGATGCCATGGCGGAATTCCTCGCTGAGGAAGTCAGCAGGGGATGGAAGGTGGAAAAGGGATTAAGGATGCCCGAATCGGTCGTATACGACAGGAAGAGAAAATCGATCTATGTCAGCAACTTCGACCAGTTCAACTTCAGAAACCCGGCGATCTCCCAGTTTATTACAAGGCTCGACATCGATGGGAGTATCAGGGAACTGAAATGGGTGGACGGCCTCGTCAATCCTACTGGAATGATATTGTCCGGGGGAAGTCTATTTGTTGTCGAAAGGACAGGTGTCACCGAGATAGATCCTGATACCGGGGAGGTTCTCGGCAGGAACTTGATTCCAGGCGTAATCTTCCTCAATGATATTGCGATCGACGACAAGGGTAACCAGTATGTTTCCGATACGGAAAAAAATGTGATATTCAGGTATGATGGCGAGAAATGGGAGCAGTGGATGACTGCACCTGCTATAGATAACCCGAATGCGCTTCTATTTCATGACGGCCTGCTTTATGTGGGAAATAACGGAAAGAAGGAACTGCTGGCGGTCGAATTGAAAAACGGAAAGAGCAAAGTAGCTGCCAGACTGGGAGAGGGAATCATCGATGGTATACAAGTGGAGAAGAACGGTTCGCTTCTCGTCTCCCACTGGGAAGGTAAATTATTCAGAGTAAGACCTGGAGGAGAAATCAAATTACTCTTCGATACGAGGACTTTGCAACAGAACACGGCTGATTTCGGGTTCATACCCGAGAAGAATATGGTGTTGATCCCTACTTTCAGAGATAGCAAGGTCGTTTCTTACAAGCTCGATTGATTTTGTAGTATTAAACCAGTTCCATCGATGATGGATCGATCTTTCTCTCGATTGATTTGACGGCAAGGCCGCCAACACGGATAGATATGTCGCTGCCTTTTCCATCGACCTCCACCAGTATGCGTGCGAGGCTGTCTGTTTCGTTGCCCTGCTGCATGACCATGGAATCCAAGCCTGTTATATCGAATTTTCTCAGGTATGATCCCAGTCCCGCCGATCCGGTAGCGGAGGCCGGGTCTTCCCAGAGCCCCATTGCCGGGCTGAAGTTCCGGGAGTATGTGATGCAAGTGGAGTCGAAAGTATCCAGGGAAAAGATCTGGTTGCTGAACGTATTGTATTTTCGATTGAGCATTCCCAGCTTGATGAGATCAGGACGCATCGCAGCGATCGTCTCTTTATTCCTGATGGGGATGATGAGCCAGTCGATCTCATTGCTTGCCTTGACAAATGGCAGCCCCGCTGACCTTATCTCCGCGGCGTCGATTCCCAGTACTTCCGCGATGTCTTCGACAGGGATATCACAGTGCGTAAATGAGTATCGTGGTTGAGATATCATGATCTTCTGGAGAATGCCGCTGTTCCCCTGACCTGAATCCAGCCTCAGGCCGGATTCGTCCTCATTCAAGTCTATTCCTGATTCGTAGTCAGACCTGAAGTAGACATCCAGCGGAATACTGCCTACGAGTGTCTCGAATGGGACTCTTGTCATTCCGTCCGAAAGTTTTATCCTGCCTTCCTCGATCAGGGCATAGCAGGCTGCGAGCATGACGTGGCCGCTGATCTCCAGTTCCTTGTCAGGAGTAAAGAAACGCACAGAGAAGTCGTTTTTTCCGCGGCATTCCGAGACATAGGCCAACTCGATCAGGTTCATCTTCATCTCGGCAGCCAGAGCCTGCATGGAATCGGTGGACAGGCCGTCTGCATTTGTGACGATCCCGGCCGGATTACCACAGAAGGGATCCGTCGTGAATACGTCTATTCTTTTTAAGATAATGTCTTTCATCTGCCTCCGATATCTGGACTCCGCAGATTGCATGTCTATAGTGCAAAAGTCCTACTGACCCGGCTGGTCATATCCTGAATCAAGATCTGTAACACATTAATTATTATACAGATAATTATTCACGACCCTGTTCGGGAGTATCGATGTATCCCCCGGAATACAAGTTGTGCAATTACGACACCGGGAAAGAGGGTTTATTACCTTTGATTAAAGGACGCCCTGGATTAGACTCCACGATGAGGGTGCCTTCGGATCATTACGCGGATGTCGGGAAGAGAGATGGAATGGCGAGTTACTGGAAATCGAACAGAAGAGCAATAGCTGGATGGGCGATTTATGATTGGGCAAACAGTGCGTTTGCAACTACTGTGATCGCTGGGTTTTACCCGGTGTTCTTCAACCAATACTGGAGCACTGGAGTTGAGACTACAACGACTACGGCGAGGCTAGGGCTCATCAATTCTATCGCCGGCCTCGTTGTTGCTGTTCTGGCGCCTTTCATCGGAGCGATAGCCGACAGGTCATCTTCCCGCAAACGTTTCCTCATATTTTTTGCCTATATGGGGGCCGCGCTTACCTCGTCGCTCTATCTTGTGAACTCAGGCCGATGGGTGGCTGCTTCGATCATCTATATACTTGCTTCGATCGGGTTTTCCGGGGGGATGGTATTCTATGATTCCATGCTGAAGGACGTGTCGCATCGAAAGAATGCCGACATGATATCCTCGCTGGGATATTCACTTGGTTATCTGGGTGGTGGAGTACTTTTCGCGATCAATGTATGGATGACCGTCTCACCAGCGAGATTCGGATTGTCTGACGCCAGCGAAGCGGTGAAATTCTCCTTTCTGACAGTGGGGATATGGTGGGCTGTATTCACGATCCCACTGATCCTGTTTGTCAGGGAAAAAGAGAGCGGAAGCGGCAGGTGTGACCTGGAAACGATCCGGTCGGGTATTAAGGAGATCCTGTCTACATTTCGTGAGATAAGGAGTCTCCGTCCGATCCTGCTTTTTCTCCTTGCCTACTGGTTTTATATAGATGGTGTTGACACGATAGTCAGAATGGCTGTCGATTATGGCCTCTCTATCGGTCTGGAGAGAAAGGATCTTATCCTTGCTCTTCTCATAACCCAGTTTGTAGGATTTCCTTCCGCGCTGGGATTCGGGATACTTGGTAGAAAAGTAGGGGCGGAAAAAGCAATATTCATTGCTCTGATCGTCTACCTTGGTGTCACGGTGTGGGCTTCGATGATGACTTCCAGGGCAGAATTCTACGCGCTTGCCGTGATCATCGGCCTGGTGCAGGGAGGGATCCAGGCTCTGAGTCGCTCATATTACTCAAGGATGATACCGGAAGGTAAATCTGCTGAATATTTTGGGTTCTACAACATGACAGGAAAGTTTGCCGCGGTACTGGGGCCTATTCTCATGGGAGGGGTCGGACTGGCCGCCAGAAGGGCCGGTCTTGGGGTCGGTGTCGCAACAAGGATCAGTATATTATCGTTGTCACTGCTCTTTATTACCGGAGGAGTTCTCCTGTTTATTTCCCGCCGCAAGTCTGATGCATGAGATCGAATAGTTTATTTCTGAAATCCATGAAAAAAATCACTAAGGATACGGGTGCTGACGAACGATTCATATATAAGAAAGTAATAAATTATCAAGTAAGTCTCTGGGGGCATGGGCCTGGTCACACCCAGGCGCCATGTCTGATGCGGATGTTTCCACTCTGGACGGTCGGATGGACGATAGAACAACAGGGCAACGCGACAATGGCCTCTCCTTTTCACGTGGGGCCGAGTGGCGTCTACTCGCACTCAAGACCGTTCTGCCGATATTTCTCACAGTAATACTTTTCATTTCCACGATTTATATCATCGCTCTTCCAGCGTTGCGCAGGGCAATGATGGATTCCAAGAAAGAGATGATCAGTGAACTGGCGAATACTGCCTGGGGACTACTGATCGATTATAACGCTCGAGTGGAATCTGGCGAACTGAGTGTCGCTGAAGCTCAGGAGAGGGCGATAGACAGGATCGGAGCACTCCGGTACGGGCCTGAGCGTGAGGATTATTTCTGGATCAACGATATGCGTCCTGTGATGATCATGCATCCTTACAGGACCGATCTGGTGGGTAAGGATCTCAGTGATTTTAAGGATCCGGAAGGCAATCATCTATTCATCGATTTTGTCGACACTGTGCAAGATGGAGGAGAAGGTTTTGTAGAGTATCTGTGGCAATGGAAGTCGGACAGCACCCGTATCGTTCCAAAATATTCTTTTGTAAAAGGATTCACGCCCTGGGGATGGATAGTCGGTACCGGCATGTATGTCGAGGACGTCTACGCGGAGATCGATCTTATCACCAGACGCGTCAATTTCATCTTTTTCATCATATTGGCTCTCGTACTATTGCTTTCATTCTTCATAATAATAGAGCGTCGGGAAATAGAGAGAAAGCGTTTGAGGACCGAGGAATCGCTTCTGATGAGTGAAAGGAAATTCAGGAGCATCAGTTCGTCGGCAATGGATGCGGTCGTGATGATGGATCACATGGGGGATGTGTCGTTCTGGAACGAAGCGGCCGAAAAGATATTCGGGTACAAGGCAGAAGAAGTAACGGGAAAACCGATTCATGACGCAGTCTTGCCGCCCGACTCGGACACGAATCACATGGAGATCATGGAAGAGTTCAGGAAAACCGGCCAGTCGAGACTCTTCGGCGAAGTCCTCAGTATGATCGCGGGCAGGAAGGACGGTTCGAGATTCCCTGTAGAGATGACGATCTCGCCGGTGATGATCGAGGGAAAAGTAAACGTAGTCGGAATCATCAGGGACGTTTCCAAGAGAATAGACGCGGAGAAGAGATTGAGAGAATCCAGGGAAAGGTGGACTCTCCATATTGATAATACACCGTTGGGATTCATTCAGTGGGACACTGATTTCAGGGTGATCGAATGGAACCCGGCAGCTGAAGCCATATTTGGATACTCTCTCGAAGAAGCCAGCGGTAGGAGAAGCGATGAACTGGTTATTCCCGAAGATGTCATTCCTTCTGTCGCAGATGTGTGGCAGAAACTTCTTAAGCAGAGAGGTGGCACCAGAAGCACGAACGAGAATATCACTAAAGACGGCAGGGTCATCCTGTGTGACTGGTTTAATACGACCCTTGTAAACGACGATGGGAAAGTGATCGGAGTATCCTCTCTGATAAGGGATGTGACCGAGATAAGGAAGGCCGAGGAGGATATCAGGAAACAGAGCGCGGCTCTCGAACAGGCGTTCGACGGTATCGCGGTCGTGGGGATGGATGACAGGATCCAGTTTGTCAATACCTCGTGGGCCAGGATGCATGGATATACGGCGGAGGAGTTGACAGGGCAGGATTATTCGATAAGCCATACGGAAGAACAGTCAAGAGGAGAAGTGGCTTTATTGCTCAAGGAACTGGAAAGGAACGGGGGGGCCAGCGCAGAAGTGGGGCATCGTCGTAAGGACGAATCTGTTTTTCCTTCGAGGATGACACTGAGCAGGCTTATGGACGAGCGCGGCAAGCCCGCAGGTATCATCGTTACTGTACAGGATATTTCAGAGCGAAAGAAATTGCTCAGTCAATTGTTGCAGTCACAGAGAGTCGAGTCGATCGGTCTGTTGGCCGGCGGCATTGCCCACGATTTCAATAACCTGCTCTCTCCGATACTCGGGTATTCGGAAATGCTGCTTACGGAGTTGTCACCCGAAGATCCGCGAGCTGACGATATCACACAAATCAAAATGGCCGCCGAGAGGGGCAGGGACCTTACAAGACAGCTTCTTGCTTTCGGCAGGAAGCAGATGCTTGAAGTGAAGAAAGTCGACATGTGCGGGATCCTGACTGGATTTGAAAAGATACTCAGGAGAACAATAAGGGAAGATATTGTCCTTGAAATAAATCTTCTGATGGAACCAGCGATGATCGAGGTCGATGTAACGCAGATAGAGATGATCCTGATGAACCTTGCAGTCAATGCCATGGACGCAATGCCGAATGGTGGCAGGATAACCATAACCGTATCCGAGACCCTGCTTGAGGAATCTTCGATACAGATGCGTCCGGGGACTGTACCTGGAAGGTATGTAGAGCTTTCTTTCAGTGATACAGGTGAGGGGATGGATGAGGAGACGGCGAGTCGCGTGTTCGAGCCATTTTACACGACAAAGGAGCAGGGGAAGGGAACAGGACTCGGACTGTCGACCGTTTACGGAATCGTACAGCAGCATAAAGGCAATATCTGGCTTTACAGCGAAAAGAATATCGGTACAACATTCAGAATCTATCTGCCAAAAGTCGAGGTAGTCAGTCCTGCCGTGAATGAGGACAAAAAAGCCCTTTCCGAGGAAGTGGGAGGTAGCGAGACGATCCTTGTAGTTGAGGATGAGGATATTGTAAGGGCCCTGGTCTCGAGGATACTCACACGCTGCGGATATCGGGTCATCCAGTATGCGAGGCCGGTGGAATGTCTCAGAAGTCTGCAGTCGTTTTCGGACAGGATAGACTTGCTCCTGACCGATGTGGTCATGCCTGGAATGAATGGCAGAGAACTCTATGACAAGCTTGCAGGGAAGATACCAGGTCTTCGCGTGATCTATATGTCCGGATACACTGACGATGTGATCGTCCACCAGGGGATCATTGATGATGGTGTTGAATATATCCAGAAACCGTTCTCAAACAATGATCTTTCCCTGAAAATAAGAAAATCACTGGATACTGCCGGGCCCACAACAGCGGTATGATGCCCTCCCTGTACCGAACCGAACCGAACCTGTACCGGTTTTCGGGTGATTCGCCTTGAGATGAAATGACTTTGATGACCAGCCAGTCGTGTAGTACCCTTCTTTCCAGACATCAATGAAAGGACGTCAGGCAAGATGATTATACTCGAAAAACCGTATGTATCGGGGATACTGGTGGAAATGCTGGAAAGACTGCAAGTGCCGGTCCTGAGAAACAGCATGGGTGAAGAAATAGCTCGGGAACATGATATCAGGCTGATGGATGAAGATACGTTTATTAACCTTTTCAGGGATAGTGAAAAGCCTTTGCTTTACAGCAATTCGGAAGACGCGATCGGTTGGATGGAGAATAAGCTGAGCTTCAGCAGCCTTCCGGGGATGATAGAACTTTGCAAGGACAAGGTGAGTTATAGAAAGCTGCTACAGGACGAATATCCCGATTTCTTTTTCGCTTCGATAGATTACGAGACACTTCCTGGTCTCGATACTTCCACGCTGAAAAAACCGTTCATCATAAAACCGGCTATTGGTTTCTTTTCGCTCGGTGTCTATAGGGTCGATTCCGACGATGAATGGCCTGAGGTGCTTGCCAACATACAAAGGGATGTCGAAAGGGTCAGGGGGATGTATCCGCGAGAGGTACTCGATACCAGACGGTTCATCATCGAAGAACTGATCGATGGTGACGAGTACGCTGTCGATCTGTATTACGACTCCGAAGGCAATCCGGTGATCCTGAACATACTTTACCATATTTTCAAGTCGGACGCAGATATGAGCGATCGTACATATGTCACTTCGCAGGAAGTCATCGAGCGCTGCCACGATATATTCGAAGGTAGACTGAGAAAGTTCGGAGAGCTTGCAGGGCTGAAGAATGTCCCGATGCATGTGGAGTACAGGCTGGACGACGGCAAGCTGGTGCCGATAGAAGCCAATCCGATGCGTTTCGCGGCATGGTGCACGACCGATATTGGATACCATGCCTGGGGGATCAATACGGTCGAGTATTTTCTTGAGGGGAAAAAGCCGGACTGGAAGGAGATCTTCAGTACGAGAGAGGGTAAGGTATATCCTCTCAATGTAGCACTGGTTCCTGAAGACATAGATATCGAGGATGTCAAGGATATCGATTATGAAGGATTCGCTTCGAATTACGGAAGCCTTCTCGAGATGAGGAAGATGGATTTTAGAAAATATCGCGTATTTGCTTTTACCTTTTCAGAGACAGACGAGAATAATCGCGAAGAGATCGACAGGATACTCAGGGCCGATCTGCATCCTTACGTCGTGACCTGACTGTTAACGAGATCTTCGAGATGAAGAAGTGATCATTCATCCGATATGCATGAGTGATCATCCATGAGTGGATGATCATCGCACGAGAACTTCGAGGGATGCGCGCTGCCTTTCCTGAAAAGCCTCATTCCGCCCAGACGGCAGGTATCGATACATTCTCCGCAGGCGATACATTCCTGATTATCGACACTGTACTTCTTGTCGTCCTCGATTATCGCGTCGATGCGGCAGCTTTTGACGCAAGACATGCATTGTGGACATTTTCTGCCCAGACCGATGACCGAGGCTCCCGGGATCTTCGTCACCCATCCGAGCATGAGTCCGATGGGACAGGCAGCTTTGCAGAACGGCCTGTAGATGAAGAGGGAACTGACAAGAAGAAGACCGAGGAGGTACCAACCGACCGAGGTGACGGAAGAAAGACTGAATGCCGTTTTGAAAGGATCGTAAATACACCATTTAGGATACTTCGTGATGGCGACCCAGGCGATTAGAGCAGCAAGCAGGATATACCTCATAAGCCGCATGACCTTCTGGGCTCTTACCGACCTGAAGAGGTCGAAACGCGATGGAAGGAAGATGAATTCCTGGAGCGCGCCCATATGGCATACCCAGCCGCACCAGACCTTGCCGAAGATGTATGTCACAGGAATGAGACCCACAAAATATACGAGACTTTTCCAACTGACCGATTTTCCAACAGCCAGCCGAACCGTCTGCATCACGCTGAGTATCGGACATGGGCAAGCTCCGTTATAGAATCCTAGAACAACAAGAGAGGCAAGCAGGAATACGATACGCAAGCCTCTGGTCTGTTTCGACCGCAGACAAAACCCCGCGGCGATCGAAGCGAGGATGGCTATGGTGCCCCACTTGAGGTTCCTGGTGAAAAAGGGTCGTGTCTGGATAACAGCAGTTGGCGATGTTGCCGAGGAGTCGTCCTCTATGACGGCATTCGCCTTGTCCAGAGGAAGAAAATCATCTGAATCCTGGGCAAAGGCCACACCAGTCCCTGCAAGAAAGGAGAATACGAGAAAGGCAGTCAGCATCTTGATGATAATCGTATTATTCATCTTTATTGCCGGGGTCCCTTCTTCTGTCAGGGATAAATTCCAGCGAAGACTTGCCACCCATGCGTTCACATATTCTCTCGGCGGTAAGGGTCACAGCTCCGTTATTACCATCGTCTTTTATTAAAACCATCATCTTTCTCTCCGCCACAACCGGCCTGTCCTTGAGCTTTTTCCATTTCGTCGCGGCGATTATCTCGGCGCCCGAGGCGTGGAATTCCGTGTCGGTGATCTCTACATGGCAGTTACCGTGCGTCAGGGTGAGGGAAAAGAGGACTGTGACAGTGTCCCCGGGGGCGAAGGTCTCCTTATCGCCGTCAATGACTTTCAATTCCATCCAGCACGCTGCCGCCGGTGAGACAGACAGGACGAGGACGGCAAGTGCGAGGGAGAAAAGAAGGGCTTTGCTGTTGTTATTTGCCTCGATAAGTGATGTCAGAAATCTCATGTCAGCCTCCTCGCAGGGGATATTTTATTAATAATGGCTCCTGAATACTTTGTTATCAAGATAGTTTTAATCTTACTCTCTTCCAGAGTATGTGCAGGTCCTCGAGTATCAGATAGAGACAGGGGATCAAAAGGAGTGTAATCACCGTTCCAAACAATACTCCGTATCCGAGGCCCGCAGCCATGGGAATCAGGAACTTCGCCTGCAGACTGCGCTCCAGAAGCATGGGGATCAGTCCTCCGAACGTAGTGATCGAAGTAAGGATAATCGCCCGGAACCTCAGCTTTCCGGCAGAAGTTATAGCCTCAAAATGTGTCTTTCCGTTCCCGCGGAGCCTGTTAGTCGCCTCAATGAGGACGAGTGAGTCGTTGACTACTACTCCCGAGAGGCCGACTATGCCGAACAGACTCATCATACTGATATCGAATCCCATGATGATATGGCCGAAAATCGCTCCGACGATCCCGAAGGGTATGGCAACCATGACGATCGCCGGCTGGGCGAATGACTTGAATGGAATGGCCAGGAGAGCATATATGATGAAAAGAGCTATAATGAAGGATTTGAGCACCGAGTCCATGAATTCTTTGTCTCTGCGGCCCGCTCCTTCGATCATGAATCTTACTTCAGGATACTGATGCCGGATCTCCGGGAGTATACTGGCTTCGAGTTCTCCATTCACTACGCTTGCATTGGCCTGAGCTTCGTCTATGTCGGCTGTAACAGCGATCACACGGCGCCTGTCGGTCCGGTTGATCGTGGCGTATCCCTGCTTGAGCTCGACTTCAGCTACCTGGTTGAAGGGGACTTCCACCTGGCCGGGGATCCTGATCCGCATCCGGTCTATCGAGTCGAGAGTCTTTCTCTCCTTGTCAGGATAGCGGACGAGGACCTTGACCTCGTCGATTCCTCGCTGGAGCCTGAGAGCCTCGCTGCCGTAGAATGCCGATCTCACCTGCCTAGCAAGGTCACTCAATGTGAGGCCGAGACTTCTGGCTTCGGGCTTGAGTCTCAGCTGGAGTTCGTCTTTTCCCGGCATGAAATCGTCGTTTATATCAGTAATGCCGGGGAATTCCCCAAGTTCTTTCTTCATTGCTTCGACAGCTTCGAGAAGAGCCTCGTGGTTGTCAGAGGAAAGGTGAACCTCGACTGGAGAGTCCATAGCACGCAATTGCCCGATAAAAGTCACAGATTCTGCCTCAGGGATAATGCCGACTTTCTTTCTCCATGCCTGTGCCAGTTTCGATGCCTGGTAATCTCTCTCCTCGCCTTCGAGGAGCTGGATATGGACCTGAGCCAGGTGGCCTCCGCTGGTGCTCGCCCCTCCGGGGCCCATTCCACCCATATGTACACCTATCAGAGAATAGTATTCCTTCATGACCGATTTATGTTCAGGGCGGCTCTCGTCAACTTCTTTCAATGCCTCTATCGCACAGTTTTCGATGTAATCGAGGACTTCCTCCGTCTTTTCGACCGGGGTACTGGAAGGCATCACGATAGAGCATACCAGATTGTCGGCTTCGATCTTGGGGAAGAGGGAGAACTTCATCCTGCCGCTGGTGAAGAGGCTGGCTGTGGTGATAAGAGTAAAGATACCAATAGCGACCACAACATATCTCCACTTAAGGCAGAGCTTTAAAAAGTTATCATAAGGGCCTTTAATAAAACGTTTTAGAGCCTTGTCGGTAAAAGCTAAAATTCTGTTGTCCTTTTCGTGGTCGGTGCCTGAGAACTTGCTTCTGGCAAGGTGGCCCGGCAGGATAAAGAGAGCTTCTACCAGGGATCCCACAAGGACAAGGATCACCACGATAGGAATATTTTTCATGAATTTGCCGCGAACGCCAGGGATCATCAACAGAGGGTAGAAGGCTGCAACCGTAGTGAGTACGGCGAAGATCACGGGCCTGGATACCTGTACGGCTCCGTCTACAGCACCCTGGATGCCACTGAGGCCATTTTCTCTCTTGCGATAGATGTTTTCGCCTATGACGATGGCGTCGTCAACTACGATTCCCAGGATAAGGATGAAGGCAAAGAGGGAGATAAGGTTGATCGATACTCCGAAAAATGGGAGAAGCCAGAGGCCAGTGGCAAAGGATATGGGAATACCCAGGGTCACCCAGAAAGCAAGCTTTGGATTGAGAAAGAGGCCAAGGATGACTATGACCAGAATGAGTCCGAGGGCCATGTTTCTGATGAGCAGGCTCAACCTGTCTTTCAATATCTTCGACGCGTCATTGAAGAAACTGATCTCTATGCCTTCGGGCAGATCGTCGCGGATACTGGCGATGTATTCTTTGACAGAAGTCGCTACACCGAGGGCGCTCTGGTCAGCGACTCTGTAGATTTCGATGAAGACGGCCGGTTTTCCCCTTGTGGAAAGGGTCAACTCGGTGTCTTCGAATCCATCGGAGAGGTCGGCAAGCTGTCCAAGTGTGACCTTGCTTCCGTCCGGATTCCTGATAATCGTGATATCGGAGTATTCTGACGCGTAGTAACGGCGGCCCTTTGTCCTGATCATCAACGTTCCGTCTTTTGACTTTATCGATCCGGCTGGAAGATCCAGGCTTTCCCTTGTCACCGCAGCTGCTACCTGATCGAGAGTCAGTCCATACCTGCGAAGGGTCGATTCGGAGATATCGATATGGATCTCTCCGCGTTTCACTCCGAAAAGTTCCACGAGAGTGATACCGGGCATCGTCGTAAGGTCGTCCTTGATCTTTTCCGCGAGGTTTTTGATCGTCCACTCTGGTGCGTCACCGAACAGGGCCAGGTTGATGACCTGGCTCTTGCGTATGACCTGGCGTATGACCGGTTTTTCAGCTTCATTCGGGAAGGTACGTATTCTGTCGACCTCTGCCTTGACATCGTTGACAAGAGTCTCTATATCCCAGCCATCGATGACTTCGATCGTGACCGTTCCGAAACTTTCTCTCGCCGCGGATGTGATCCTGTCGATTCCGGCAAGGCCCGCTATATTCTCTTCGATCCTCCTGACGATTGCCTCCTCGACTTCTTCGGGGGAGGCGCCTGGATACTCCATCGAGATCGAGATCATGTCCAGGGAGAATTCGGGGAATGTCTCAATTTTTACCGATTGTGCTGTTAGAAACCCGGCAAGTAGAAGGAAGACCATGAGCAGGTTGGCAGCAACATGGTTCTCTGCGAACCATTTGATCATTCCTTTCATCGTTTTGCCGATCCTTTCCTGCCGCGAAGCCTGACCTGCATACTATCGGTTACGACCTTAATCGGAGTAAGGATGACTTTATCGCCGAATTCTATGCCCGACTCAATAAGGGCCATGTCACCCTCGTAGCGTGTCAGAACGACTTTTCTGAAACGCAGGCGATCTTCGCCCTCAAGGATCCATACCGAATTATTATCATGCACCGCGCTTCTTGGAAGCAGGACAGAGTTTTCAATCTCATGACCGGATATCTCCACTTTCGCGAAAAGACCCATGGCAAGAGGTGGCCTGGCGGAATATGGTTGATCGATCCGAACGACCACATTGATCATCCTGGTACGTTCATCCAGTATTCCTTCTGCCCTCATCACCGTGGCCTTCCAGCTGAGAGTCTGTCCGGCGATCTCGGCGTAGACCATCGCGGGACTACCCTCTTCGTCATCGCTCGTGAAACCGGGAATGGAGAGCCAGGACAACTCTTCTGTGGCAAGAGGCACAGATATCTCGGCGGCTTCTGTGGAAAATATTGAACCGAGTGGCGCGCCGACAGGCACGAACTGTCCCAGGTCTATGTTCTTTCTGCTGACAATACCGTCGAAAGGCGCTTTCATAGATGTTCTCTCGAGGTTGAGCCCGGCCTTTTCCAGATCCGCCCGGCCGGCTTCAAGCGCTGCTTCGGCAGCGGCAAGCTGAGGTATCTTTGCAACGAGAGGGGGGGGAGAACCGGCATTTTCTTCGTCTCTGCTCAGACGCCATTCCTCAACTGCTATTTCGGCCTCCTCATCCATTATCTGGAGTTTACTCTCCAGGTCCTTGACCCTGGCTTGCGCTGACTTTACCGCCAGTTCGTAGTCCACTGGATCGATCCTTAGAAGGACATCGTCTTTGGCGAATGATCCTCCGTCCACAAGGGCAGAGGAGACGTATAGCACTTTTCCGCCGACCTGGGGAACCAGGTCGATAGATCTCAGCGGGGTGACCGTACCTTCACCGGAGATGACGACCTTTCTGGCGGATGGTTCGGCCTTCAGGACAGAGACCACGGGCTCGGGAATTCTGAAGTCACGCCGGGCTACTTCCTTCTTTGTGGCCATCATCACTTTAAAAATGGTTATGCCGACAAAGATTATGAGAAGTGTGACGACCAGCTGGAAAAGCTTCGGTCTATCCTGTCTGAACCGGGTCAATAATCCGGGTCTGTCCATGTTATGATCATTCCTTTCATCAGTCATTGTTCACATCGTCAATACCGGGCCACCTGCCAGCGAGGGCACGGTGAAGGGTCACTCTGTTCGTAAGGATCGAGAGGTCGACCAGGAGAAGGTTTTCCTCTGCCTGGTACCGTGCCTGCATCGCGTCGAGAACAGAAAGGTATCCTGAAATACCTCTTTCGTAACGGGCGGAGGCTATTCTCTCGACTTCTCTGGCTTTATTAACAAATATCAAGATCTTTTCTCTTTTCTCTATCTGTCTGTCGCGTGTGAGAAGCGTGCTTTCCACTTCGGCGAATGCCTGAAGCACGGTCTTTGCGTAGTCGATTGCCGACTGTTCGTATTGAGCCCATGCCACGTTTTTCGCGGCGATCAGTTTTCCTGAATTAAACAACGGCTGGGTCACTCCGGCGACGAGATTCCAGAGTATATTATCGGGAGTGAACAGGTCCGAGAGCTCCTCGCTTGTGTAACCATAACTGCCAGTCAGTGAGATCCGCGGAAAGAGATTCGATTTCGCCACACCGACTCGGGCCGCCGCTGAGTGAAGCCTCGCTTCAGCCGCAAGGATATCCGGTCTTTTTTCCAGGAGATCTGAAGGCAGGCCCGGTGGAACGGGGGAGAGGTCCAGTCTGTAATCATCCGTAGCCGGGGAATGAGTTTTAGATGATGGGTACCTGCCGACCAGGACGGAAAGTCTCTGTCTGGCTGTGCCCAGATTCTGGTGGAGTTGCGGCAGGGTCGATTCGGCCTGTGCCAGAGTCCTCTCGGCCTGTTTGAGTTCCAGGATCGAAGCGATACCTCTTTCATATCGAGACCTGACGATTCGGAGGCTTTTTCCGGCCGCACTGATATTTTCTTCTGAGAGCATTATACGTTTTTCAGAAGTCGAGAGCTGAATATACAGCGAGACTGTCTCGCTGATCATGGAATGCATTATTGTCCGGCGGTTTTCCCTTGAGGCAAGAAGAGTAGCCCTGGCCGCTTCCTCGGCCCTGGAAAGTCTTCCCCAGAGATCGATCTCGAAGGCAGCCGCGGCAGAGGCGTTGTAGCTCTCGCTCTCTCTTTCAGAAGTCATACCTGGAATCGATGTAGCCGGCATGTACTGACGTTGATAACTGCCGCTCAGATTTATCGAGGGGAGACGGTCGGCTCGGGACTGAGTGACATACGAACTGAATTCGCGAACTACAGCCGTTGCCCTGCGGATATCCAGATTGCCAGCGATCGTCTCTTCCACAAGCCTGTCCAGTCCTGGATCACCGAATGTGTGCCACCAGGCAGTGCCATCGTATGACATGGTGGTGTCTGTCGCGAGATTCTCATACGATATCGGGACTTCGACGGTTTCCGGCCTCTCGTGATCGGGCCCGGCTTTTAAGAATGGGACCGAACAGGAGGCGAGTAATACGGAAAAGGCCACAAGTGCTATCGCGATCGATATCCTGAATCCACTCAGTTCGATCTTTCCGAGTCTATGCATTGTTATTTTCAATCCGTTCATCCTGTCTCTCTCCGAAAATCATTATTTTGTTATTGAGCCGGCCCAGGTTACTGACCAGCAGGGCTTACAGGAATATACACGATACGTACACATCATGGAACAGTGTTGTTTTATGCCAACCCATGATCCATAGGTGTGGTATCCGGTAATGAATCCGGAAGTATCACCCATCACCTCGAGGCGGAGGAGGCTTGCCGATATTCGAACGGTTTCTTCTGCCGCGCGGCCTACCCCTGAACCTTTTCATCCTTTCTTCCAGTTCTTTCTTTCTTCTGTCAAATTCTATTCTTTGTCCTTTGTCGAGGACTGCTCTGACTTCCGTCATCTGATGTTCGATGTTTGTCTCCATTTTCAGGAAGAACTCGGAGGAGAGCTTATCGATATCCGGTTTGACAGACGTCAGGATGCTGTCTATCTTCGCGCGTTGCGTTGAAGTGATGTCGATTCCCCGAATCGTCTCCATCACAAGTCTGTGCTGGGCCCTTCCCGGGCCGCCACGCATGAATCCCTCGAACTGACGCCTGATGACGATGTTCGAAGTGACGACTCCGACAACCGCTCCGAGAAGGAATATCGTGACCAGACCGGACCATACCTTGAGGTTTTTCATTTTCGGTCTCCTAAACGAATGGTGGGGAGATGATGAATCCCACCGGATCTTCCAGCATCATAATGGCAAGGTCACCGAGTGTCGTCATATCCGACCTGACGGCGTAGAGGACGAATAACAGGGCGAATGCCGCAGCCACGGCTGTAAAACGCCAGATGAACATTCCCTGGGAAAACAACCAGTTGTTCTCCTTCGCCGGGTCCGTATCCATAAGACGGATCTCCCTCATCACTCCTGCGCGCCATGAGTCATCGGTATCAAGGGTACGGTTCTTCTTCCATACTCTTTTCATCGATTCTTCGATCCTCTCAAAACCCGATTTTTTCATTTTCATTCATCTCACCCCTTTCACATCATTGTCCTCAATGATCTTTCTGAGTTTCTTGCGGGCACGGAAAGCCCTTATTTTGACTTTGCCCTGGCTCCAGCCAAGGATCTCAGCGGTTTCCTTTATGGAGTATTCATCCAGATGCACGAGCTCCACTACAGCCCGGTCGTCTGGATGAAGCCTCGAAAGGGCAATTCCGAGGACATCGCCTGCCAGCCTTTCGGATTCGTCCGATTCATGATTCCAGGACGATTCGGCAGTCGCAGTATTCTCGATCCATTGTACATGTTCTTCACTAAGCGAGTTCATCGGTATTTCCCTGTTCCTGTATCTTTTTCTCCAGTGATCATGACATGTCCTTACTGCCACTTTTGCCAGCCAGTGCGAGAAGGGGCTTTCTCCTCTAAACCGGGGGAGAGACTTGTACGCCCTGATAAAGACCTCGTGCGCCACTTCTTCAGCTTCCCCGGGAGAGACCCGTTTCATGACGATCCCGAAAACGTGATCTCTGTATCGGTCCAGCAGGATCCCGAAGGCGTCTTTGTCGCCTTCGAGGATCCTGCCTATTACCTCCATGTCTTCCAGTTTCGACGAGTCTTTCACTGTCACCATCCGGAAAGGGGGTGTTATCTCTGATCAGCGTCGAGATCCGTCTCTTCGGCTACCACGCATGGATCGCATCATCTCACGTCTTTCTGCTGCCAACTTTCTGTATGTCTCCATCTGTTCGGGAGTGAGGATGGAGGAAAGTTCTTTTTCGGTCTCTGCGTGGATATCATCCATACGGTCCCGTATCCTGTCCATGTCCCGGCGCTTGCCCTCGTCCATCATGGAACGGATCTTTTCCATCTGGTTGTCTACGATCTTTCTGACTTTTTCAGTCTGATCTTCTTTTAATCCCAGGTTCTCTACCATCTCGGAAAAGTGTTCGTCCCTGTTTTCGTCATTAAATCCACGCCTGGCGTAGCGCCTGTCCTCCTGGTCCCGGCCTCTTCCAGTCATCGGCCCACCGCGGTGATGTCTTGAGATCTCCCTGAATGCCTCTGCCTTGTCCGGCCCAAGCACATCTTCTACCCGGCAGCGAGTCTCCCGGTTGAGTCTTCCGAATTCCATCCTGCGCGAACGCCTGCCTTTTCTGTTGTTATCGTCGAATCGCCTGGCGATTCCCTTTCTTCCCTTCCTGTATTCTCTGAATATCTGACTTATTTCCTTTTCCTGTTCCTCGGTAAGATCGAGCTTTGACTTTACTTCTGTAAGGACCTTTGTGAAATCTTCCGAGTCATCCATCTGTCCCGCTGTGGTGTCTGCTTCCTGAGCGAGCAGGGGAGCAGCCAGGATCATCAGGCCAAGGATCGCTGTAACGATCGTTCTTGAGTTCTTCATCTCAGGCTTCCTTTCGTTTTGCCTGTCGGGGCCGCCGGTTCGCGTCCGGTCCGGTCATGCATCGCGCCTTCTGGCCCGCAGGCTATTATAGGCTTCTCTTTCCATACATGCCCAGAGTTTATTGAGCGTCTATCCGCTATCTCCGGGTATCTGGAAATATTGTCGTGGACTATCCAGGTACGGTTTCAGGGAAATTCAAATAAATTGAAAAAAATAGAAAATCGGGGTTGACAATGGGATCAAAGGGTGTTAAATTTTACACATGTTGAATTGTTAGCATAGTAATCCCTGCCTTCGTCCGTGGCCGGACTTGGATAGGCAAAGGAGCAGAGGATGAGCGACAAACCAAAGATCAGTGAATTGACAAAACGCGAGCGAGAGATCATGGAAGTTATCTACGACCTTGGGAGTGCTTCGGCTGTCCAGGTAGTCGAGAACCTTCCTGGAAAGCCGGTCAACGCGACCATCAGAACCATGCTTGGTGTACTTGAAGAGAAAGGTTTTCTCAGCCATGAAAGGGATAAGGGGCGCTATATCTATTCCCCGACCATTCCTCTTAAACAGGCGAGAAGCAATGCGCTCGACCATGTTGTCGATACATTCTTCAAGGGAGCCGAGGCGAGCGCGGTGATCTCGATCCTCAAGAAATCCGAGGCGAACCTGTCAGAGAGTGACGCCGATATGATGCTCGATCTTATCAAGAGGTCGAGGAAGGAAGGTCGATAGAGATGTCTTCATTCCTCAATGCTATTTTAGTAGAGACACCGTGGGCTGCTCTTTTGAGGTTTCTCATTGATGTGACGATCAAGAGTGGACTTATCATCGGAGTCGCCTCTATAGCTACATTGCTTCTTCGCAGGAATTCTGCATATATAAGAAATATGGTGTGGGGATTTGCCCTGGCCGGACTTCTGCTGATGCCGGTCCTGTCATTTATGGCACCCGTATGGAACCTCCCGATCATTCCCGAACCTGGTTCGTGGGGAACGACCTCCTATACTCCGGAGTACACGAAACTCGATCAGGATTCGCTCGTGGGGCCTCCTTTCCATGATAAATCGGCTTCTCTGTCTGCAGCAGATGAGGCCGGCCTTTCATCACCGATGAATATCCCATGGTATGCCTGGTGCATTTTCACCTGGCTGGCGGGTGGAATCATCTGCCTTGGTTATTGTGTCATCTCGCACGTTGGAGTACGGCACATCGTAAGGAATGCTCATCCGGTGAAGAAAAGGTGGCGCTCAGTCCTGAACCATGTCTCCATGGGACTAGATGTTGAGCGTGAAGTGGGATTACTCGAATCTGACAGGGTAAGAACGGCCATTACGGCTGGCGTGTTCGAGCCGGTAGTGATCGTGCCGGCAGAGTCGAGGGACTGGACTCCCGAGAGGATGAGCCTGGTCCTGTCGCACGAACTCGCGCACGTTAAGCGCTGGGATACGCTGGTAGAGGTATTTGCGCTTCTCGCTACGGTCGTATACTGGTTCAACCCGATGGTCTGGTTTGCAGTAAAACAGCTCAGGATCGAGCGAGAGAGGGACTGCGATGATGCGGTACTCTGTACGGGGGCGAGGCCTTCCGATTATGCCGAATTATTGTTGAAAATAGCAGCTGACCTTGGAGATTCGGCAAGACCGGTCTGGCAGTTATCCACGATATCACAGGGCTCTAACCTGAAGGACAGACTGATGAGTATATTGAATCCCAGGATAGACAGGAAAAGGGGAGGGCGACGCTCGGTGCTGATCACCGGGATCATCGTCCTTGCCATAGTGCTTCCTCTCTCCGCTTCAGGGCTTTGGAATGATTCTATGGCCCAGGACAAACAGGAGAAAGAAAAGAAGGCACAGATAGAGCAGATGAAGAAGAAGGACATCGAGAAGAAGATGCAGGAGAAGAAGAAACAAAAAGCATTGAAGAAAAAGATGTCTGCTGAAGAAATGAAAAAGTTGACGCCTGAGGAAAAGAAGAAGATGGAGGCCAAGAAGGCTCTGAAGAACTGGGAAAGCCTGATGGAGAATGAGAACTCCGCTGCGGCTGTCGTCGCGAAGACTTTCAAGAAAAAGGGCGTCAAAGCTGGGCTCAAGAAATTCCAGATGATGAAAGAAGCCGATTCGCACTATATAGATGAGAAGGAGTTCAATACTCTCGGATACACCTTTCTCACTTGGGGCAAACATGACGAGGCGATAGCGGCATTCAAGATCAATGTCAAAGAATTTCCTGATTCATGGAACGTCTATGACAGTCTCGGTGAAGCTTATATGTCAGCCGATAAGTACGACAAGGCTGTTAAAAACTATAAGATGGCCCTGAAGCTCAATCCGGACAGCAAGAGTTCGCAGTTCGCGCTCCAGAAGCTGAGTAATATGGCGAAAAAAGAAAAGTAGTCGATTGAAAACCGGGCTGTGTCCGTCGAGAATATCTCTGGTGTAATGGGGAAGATGAAGTCTCGGACCTGATGGACACGGCCCTTGTTGTTTACATAAAGCTGCCTCCCTTGAAATTAACGTGATCCCGCCTGAGATAGTGTCTTGTTGACCATTTCCTTTTAAAGTGGTAGTATCTGTAGTAAGGACTCTATCCAAAAAAGAGGGGGTAGTATAAGGACCAAAGCTAACGATCCCTTAATTATTATATATGATCAAGCCCGAGCCGGAACTGTCTGGTCGCGGGCCGTAACCACATCAATATCCTGTCATCGGGAGGTTATTCCGTGTACGCCAGATATCGACTGGTCCCGACATTTTGTGTTCTGATATTAATTTTTCTGGCAACGCCACTCTCTGAAGCAGCCGGCCAGCAATTCAGCCTCTGGGCGGACGAGGAAAGGACGATGACCTGCATATATGACCATTCAGCATTTATGCCTTTCGACATCTATGTGTTTCTGGATCCAGGTATTAACGGGGCCATGGGAGCCGAATACCATATGGAATGTCAATCGGGAACTCACGTCTTGATTGAATATATCAATAATGATTTTATACCGATTTATATGGGAAATCCAACCATGGTGCCGGGTATTTCCCTCGCATTCAACGAGTGTCAGACAGAGCTTGTCTGGCTTCAGAAGCTGACATTTTTTCCCTTTTCTGCTGAAGTAGAATACTTCATTCTCGGCCCACATGTCGATACGAATATGCTGGCTATTGCCACTTGCGAGAGCGGGTACCCTAAGGCTGAAGCTACATCCATGAACTGGTTCAGCTTCAACGAATGCTGGCATATCCCTCCGCGTATTTCCGCGATAGAGGCCACAAGTCCGATCTCTCTACGAGTCGATTTTATTCCCTGCATCAATTCATGGGGTCTGCGAACTTACTATACGCATTTTACGATGTACGATGTGTCGACGCCTGAAGACACGGTTCAATTTATCGAGGCCTTTCAGGATTATACATCTATGGAAGGATTCTGCCTTGTGACCGGAGAGCCGATGGTTCCAGGAACGACCTATCGGCTCGAAGCTGACGATGTCTGTTGCGACTGCCACGGATGCAACGATTCCAGTTTTGAATTCACATATGAAGGAGGATTCGAGGACCGGCCTGATCTGGATATAGTGATGTTCAGGGCTCCGGTGACAAAACCGGATTCATGCGCATCCATCCCGATCGAATTTTCAGTCATTAATCACGGATCCGTTCAGGTCGATTCGTTCGATATCCTTATCGAATATGGAGAGAGCCCTGACCCGATCCTCACACTATATCACGAGACCCATTACGATCTTTATCCCGAAAGTACCGTTCACACAAAGATATACGCGCCTCTTCCGAATAACTCTTCGACTTCACTGTTCCTGAAAATAGACTGCGATACAGACAACAATGTCACTGAGTGGATCGAATTCAACAATGATTTCTACCGTTCCTTCCGGAATTACAATCCCGTCATTAATTCGGTCGATGATTTCCCGGGTGACTACGGAGAAATGGTGACCCTGAAGTTTAACGCTTCCTATTATGATTACATTCAATCAGGTCCGAGGGTCGATTACGAGATATATCGAAGGGATCTGGATGGTGCAGCCTGGACATGCATCGACACGATTCCCGGGAATCATGGGCGCAGCTATTCTGCGTCAATCCCGACTGAAGCTGATTCAACCGTCGAGGGCGGACTTGTATGGTCAGCATTTACAGTCAACGCGATAATCGATTACGGCCTTGAATCCTATATGTCCTGTCCGGATTCAGGATATTCTCTGGACAACCTTGGAGATATCGGAATCGAACTGGTATCGAGTTCGCTCGTCCTTGAAGGTTCTGCGTTAAGATTGACCTGGACCGTCATTCTATCCGAAGATCCAGGGGGTTCTGTCTTCGAGATACAGAGATTAGAAAACGAGGGGCCCTATGACCTCGTTTCCAATCCGGTCATCCTGAATGACGGAAACATGTTCTGGTTTGAGGATACCTCCGTTCAGTCAGGTAACGATTACAGATACAGGATGTTTTCTCTTTCTGCCGAGGGAACGCGACAACTATTGCTGGAGACCGAGTCCATGCTTATTCCCCGGTTACCTCTATCTTTGATGCAAAACAGGCCGAATCCATTTAATCCGGTCACAGAGATCGAGTTCTTTCTGCCCAGACCATCCTTTGTCAACCTGACCGTATATGATATTACCGGAAGAGTCGTCAAATGTCTTGTGAACGAGGAGAAAGATACCGGGAATCATATAACAACCTGGGATGGATTGGACCGAATCGGTAACAAGGTCTCATCAGGTATTTATCTCTATCGGATCAAGGCAGGCAAGGAAGCTGTCTCCAGGAAGATGGTCCTTCTGAAGTAGAATTTTGATGCGGTTGAGGGTAAGAATCTCGGTGCCGGGCAGGATAGAATATATGCCCCCCGCACAATGTATCACGGTCAGAATGAATCTTTCGATAATCGTCAATAGCGTTTACGATATATATGACGTTGTCGGTCATATTGGTCTGGTCCTGATTTAGACAAATCGTAACTTATGTAATAACAACAAGATACAATTCTCGAATTCTTCCTGAGGAATGGTACGCCCGTTGCTTGAGGATTATGTCTGGATCGCTGCAATGCTTCTATACGGATCTGGTCTGCGTTTGATGGAATGTCTTCATCTCAGAGTAAAGGATATCGATTTTGCGTATGGACAGGTGATGGTCAGGGACGGAAAGGGAGGCAGAGATAGAGTCGCTCCGCTTCCAGACAGCGTAAAAACCAGGCTGACTCATCACCTTGAATATGTAAAGCATCTTCACAAATCTGACCTGGCGGCAGGGAGGGGATCCGTGATGATCCCTGGAGCGCTGGCAAGAAAGTTTCCCAAAGGTAACATGCTCTGGGGATGGCAATGGGTCTTTCCCGCGACTCGGTTGTTCAGGGACAAGAAAACGGAGAAGATCTACAGGCACCACCTTCACGAATCGGTCGTCCAGAAAGGTGTGAAGAAGGCGGCAGGACTCGCGGGAATTAACAAGCGTGTTACCTGTCATACATTCAGACACTCATTCGCTACTCATCTCCTTCAGGATGGCTACGATATCAGGACGGTTCAGGAACTCCTCGGGCATAAGGATGTCCGGACAACGATGATATATACTCATGTCCTCAACAGGGGAGGGATGGGCGTGAAGAGTCCTGCAGATTCGTTCTGAAACTATTCGTCAAACTCACTCACATCAGTAAGCGATCAACCGAGATACCTGATATTATTTGAGATGAAAAATGGATCGCCGCAGAACACCAGTCGTCCTTACACGCCGATCTCGCTGCATAACACTCCAAAAGTTTTGGTTGATTATATGTATAAAACAGTGCTTTGGAAGGGGTTGGTGTGACCTTGACACAATTAACTAACTACGCTACAATGCCTCTGAAGCGGCAGAACATAAAAAGCACATACATCCCGAAATATTGTTAGATGGGTGATTACTATGTGGATGAAGACTAAAAAAAGTCTCAAACGATTT
>JAHOYU010000100.1 GCA_019038625.1 Candidatus Latescibacterota bacterium
AATGTGTCACATGATTTATTGTTAGAAGTTGGGACAGAATAGTTGGGCGCTACACTGGTTGGAAACTAGACTCCGATGTATGCCCTTCAATAATTGGAGTGTTAATTTGGTCTTTGTCATGATAAATATTTTTTTGCTAGTGTTTTCAGGAGCTTATCTCAAGAATTATGGAGACGTCGCTATCTCTGGCGAACTAACGTAAATCAGTAGTGTTATTCATCCCCAACCCAAGATGGAGACTGGTATGACAGATACTTGCAGAACGAAAGCCCGAGACGCATTTGAGGATAATATAGCAGACGCTGAAGTTTTGCTAAAATATGCACGAGCATTTCAGAACAACAGGCAACGTAAGATGCGATCGGAGCTTAAGGCCCGGGTTGGTGAAGCAATTAGAGTTTCAGCTAGAGATCGTGGAAAGATGGACTGTCTCGCAAGCGATGATTTGTTCGTTGTTTTTCGAGATGCAACCAAACTTGGCCCTGCTAGATTTAAGGATTTGCGTCCGTTGCTTCGCCCGGCAATTGTGGCTGCCTGTGCTGCCTTTGAAACTTTCGTTGCGGACAGAGCCATGGACTTTGTTAGCAAAGCCCTCAAAGCTGAAGATGCTCCCAATCGGCTACGGGGCCTCCCGCTTACAGTGGGTCGTTGGATTGATATTGAAGAGAAATATGAGCGGCGACAATGGGGCATCCGAAGCGTAATAGAGGAGAACGTTCGAGAGATTAGCAGTACAGCACCAAATAAGGTTGGCGAGGTTCTTAGTGTTGTTGGCTTTAAGAATTGGTCTTCGAAAATTGACAAGATGCGCAAGGTGGCCAAGGGTACCACCGTTCAGCAACTCGAAATCTTGACTGCGCGTCGAAACCAAATTGCACACTCAGCAGATAGAAAAGGCTTGGGCAGGGCAACGTTGGAGATTGACGAGGTAAATGCTTTCTTAGAGCAAATTCGCGGCATCGTTCAGGCATTGGATGCCGAATTTGCGAAACACATTGTGTAGAATTTCCTCTGCTAATGCTGGCAGGGAATTCTTGGGAATATCGCTGGTTACCCATCGGCTGCTTCTTTAAATCATGTAGCCCATGAAGTGTCGAGAGAAACGGTCGGGGAAGTACAGATTTATGAAAATGAAAACCTGCATGGACAAACATCTTAATATTTTCCAAGCTTATCATGGTGGAAATTTGGATTCACCGGAACGTGTCAATCGTTTGGAAGACAATTTGACCAGAGCCTTTATTATTTGTTTGAAATTCCTTCAAGATGCTGGGGTGCTACGACCCTTCTTTGAAAAAATCGGCTTTGCAGGGGGGCACATTCCCAAAACATTGGTTTTTGATCTTCAAAATATGAAGGATAAGAAAGCTTTGGGAAGAATCCAAGCATCCAATAATCAGGAACATCAATGGTTGTTGCTAATAGGCCGTGATCAATTTAAAAGTCATTGGAGAGATGATGCTGCTAGGCAGGTTGAAAAAGTAATGGAAATCCTTGCTGATACGCAAGGTTCTGAGAAAAGGAAAGACTTTCTAAAATATCTTAGAGAAATAGGAAAGAGAGAGGGCTCCACTAAAAACTTTGATTTGAATTTTCCAGAGATTGACCCCTGTGAGGCTGCCTCGTTCTTTTCCTTGATTCATGGATGTAGGCCAGATGCCTGGATTTACGAAGAAGACTCAAATTCGCCATTCGCCATTCTTGTTGAGTCCAAGGTAGGGGCCAATAAGCTAGCCCATGCCCAAGTATTTCGTCACCTGACAGGTGACCAGGGTTTTAATTTGTCTTCCGATAAAGCAATCAAATTTATTCACGACAAGTCCCACATGAAATCAACAACCTGGACTCAAATTGCTGCTGCATTAAAATCACTAATGTCCCAACTAGAGAAGACGCCTGAAGTGAAGACTATAATCACTCAATTTTTGGAGTATTTGGAAATGAGCGGAGAAATTTTGAACTTAAGAAAACTCAACGATGTTTTCGATGAAGATTATGCAAAAGGGCAGTTTGCTCTTTTTCTGGATGTATTGGATAGAGCTTTATTTATTAGAAATGGTTCAGCCAATAAGACTCAAGTTTTAAGCCGTGGCAAGCGACCCTTGGCTGGATTGTGGGATTTTTATGGTCTAGAAAATAATGGGAAGATCCTTCAGAATCCTCACATCTCAATATACTTAAATCATGATGGTATTGGCTGTGGTATTACAGTAGCAAAAAAAGGCCCGAAGATGCGTAACTTATTGAAGACTCCCAAGATGGTGAAATTTCTCATGGGGGAGATGCAGAGTGGGGGGGTAAATAGGCAGCGTGTAAAAATAAATTTAGTGAATTACAGACTTGTTGATCGGAAGCCAGGGCAAGTGAAAGGAGATTATTACGACTCATTTCGGTTTTGTGTCGACCTCAAGGAACTTAAAGGTTTGGGGAAAGACCCTTTGGAAACAGTCGACAACCTGGTCGGGAACTGCATCCCAATCTCAAAGCAGTTAGAAGTCCTTTTCCATTGTGCTTGGGTTGACGCTAGTAAAGCAAACATTTCCTTGGAAAGAGGAGAGACACTTCGAAGAGGAAATCTGGAATTATTTGAAAATCCTGACCAACTTGTAAATGCTTTTATAAATTTTATCGAAGAGATGATTCCTGTTCTTGTGGATGTCCAGGGGAAATAACTTAGTGTTTTAACTTATATATTCCCCACGGTCCATCTTGACTAGTTGCATACCAGATTCGCCAACCGTGATACATTTTTCACAATGTAAGAGTAACTCATTTTTCAAGAGAGAACCTCATGGCTAAAATGATACCGCCCCGCTTCGACGAAGCGACCACCAGCAACGCCGAACATCTATTGTACTTCCATCTACAGAACCACCTGGACGATGACTGGACGGTAGTCCATTCCCTGCCCTGGCTTGACCAATCCCGTTTTCGGCTACAACAAGGCGAGTGCGATTTCCTGTTGTTCCATCCTAGTTACGGTCTATTGGTCCTCGAAGTGAAATCTGGTACGCCACACTACGATGGCTCCAAGCAGGAGTGGCATTACGATGACGGCAAGCAGATCAAGGACCCGTTCGGACAGGCTCGAACGGGGATGCATTTTCTTAATGGCCTATTGAACGAGAGATCACCCCATTGGCGTCAGGCTGGCTTACCCTACGGCTATGCGGTGGCTTTCCCCGACGCGGCTTCGGTTACCGGCAGTCTGCGCCCCGACATGGGTATGGATCTCCTCTTTCTCGCGCCGGACCTTCAGCGGATCCAGGCCGCAGTGATCAAGCTCCTGTCCCGATTCGGGCCGGCGAATCCCGTTGGCGATGTTGAGGTAATCAAGAGTGTCCTGGGCGTTCTGCAACCAACTTTTGCGTTGGTCCCATCATTAGCCCCAACCATCGCCCTGGCTCGGCGCGAGCTCATCCGCCTCACAGAAGAACAGGCCTTCACTCTTGAGGGTATGGGAGGCAACCGCCGGCTTCTCGTTCGCGGGGGTGCCGGAACCGGCAAGACCCTTTTGATCATCACTCAGGCACGCAGACTGATGGCCGAGGGTAAGCGCGTCCTCGTCCTGTGCTTCAACAGGCCCCTGGGAGCGTTGCTTCGACAGGAACTTTCCAGTGACCCGGGCAAATCTTTTGTCGGCAATTTTCATGAGTTTTGCTTAGAAATTTTGCGTGAGACCGAGGTGGATCAGCCGGACCCAGGTACGAATGACTATTGGGACGTGGCTTTGCCCGACGCGGCACTTACGGCCATGCCTGATTTCGAGGCTCGCTATGATGCCATCCTCGTTGATGAAGCCCAGGATTTCCGGAGCGACTGGTGGCTTATGATCGAGGAGTTCCTGGCTGATCCCGAGGAATCACAGTTCCATATTTTCGGCGACGATCATCAGAATCTTTACGGCCGCGAAGGGCAACTGCCATTCAAGAAACCAGAATATATTCTGCGCAGGAACTGCCGCAACACGGCTCCGATCGCCAAGTTTGCCCGGAGCGCAGTGGGAATGAGGGATGATCGGGCATTGGCCGTTTTACCGGACGGGCCGCAACCGGTTCTTCACAAGGTTGCAGATGCAGCTCAGGAACGTGATGCTGTGCGGCGTGTTCTGCATGAGCTCGTCCAGGAGCAGGGAGTACCTGCGGATGAGATTGTGATCCTAGGGTGTCACAAATTGGAAAACTCGTCTTTTACTGACGGTCGGAAGATGGGAAATCTGACTATCCGGGATGCTGACTCGCCGGAAGAACCAAACACAATTCGCTATTCCACAGTCCACAAATTCAAGGGGCTTGAAACTGACTGCGTTTTGTTGACGGGAATTGGGCAGCCCAGCGCATACTACACGGAAAACCACATGAGCCGGTTCCGGTACGTTGGAGGATCACGGGCAAGGGTGGTTCTTCACGTTTTTGAGTGGGGAGAACAGGTCTGTTGAAAGTCACACTGTTTCTTATCTTGCCTGAATCTCATACATAAAAGGGACGGACTGCTCCCCGGTTCAGACCTTACTCGACTTCTCGTGTCCTCAAGTAGCGATTGATCTGCACCCCGCCTGGTTCATCGCCTTCAATTCCGAATCCCTTGGCCTCAAGAAGCTCTACGATCCTTTGGTTCTCCATGTGCTGTTCTTCCTTCAGCAGGGCATCTTCCTTCGGATCGTCGGAGCACAGGCAAAACTCCAAAATGGATTCAAGATGTTCAGTTTGTCCATCATCGTAGATCCGCACATGGCTATCGCCTGTCATGCGGTGCGCAGAGTAGTAATCGAGATACTCACCATTATTGTCCGAGCCAAACAGATACCAAATTGCCCACCCTGCCTTGCATATCTTTCCCCGGCCGCGCTTTGCTAAATCATCCTCAGGTAGGATAATGTCCCAGTTGGCAAAAGACTTTGCAAAGAGGAGCTTGATATGGCCCAGCGGCCCATTGGGGACATTGGCTCCCTCGGCCAATTCCGGATAATTTGTGTGAAGGCTCTCGATAATTTCCCGATTGTGTTGCGCTTCAGCCGCCTTCCCTTCCGCGATATCCCTGATCCAGGCAGGGATATCCCGCGGGGGAGAATTGGCCATACGGTAGCCTTCATAAGTCTCGCCTGTCTGTGGGTCCGTGATTGTTTCGATAGTCAATTCGATTCCCTGTGTATTGGTTTCCCCAGTGATCCGAGTAACGGTCCAGCCGGTTTCGGGGTCGATATATTTTTTCTTCATGATGTGGGCACTCCAAAATTCAGACCGTACTTGGCATTGAGGGTTTGTCAGCCAGGCTGAGCTACTGAAGACCACCCTTTTTCTTATCAAGCTCTTTCCGGTACATTCCGTCCGCCTTGGCAAGAATTGGATCCGAATATAGCTTAGCCACTTTTGCCCAGCTGATTTTACCTGCAAAGAATTCTTGGCTCTCTTTATTGCCCTTTTTATTGAAATTGTCCCAGTAGTCGGAACAGGCCAGTCCAACAACCTTGATCCGCGACTTGTCAATTCCCAGTAAATCAGAAATCTGATCTAAATCCTTTTCAAATTCCTTGTTCTGATCAGATTCAAACCTGGAACATAACTTGGCCTCGATGACGACTACGTCTTTCTCTCCAAATAGACACAAATCGAAAGTTCTCTTGGGAGGGAGCCCTTTCATCTTTGCGGTGAACCCTTTTTGCCAGAGCCAATCCCGATAAAAAACCACCTCATAACCAAGGTCCCAATCACCATCCAAATCGATATCTGAACCGCCCCGGGTTTGACGGAGACTCCACAGTCTGAGAGGATGGAGTCATGT
>JAHOYU010000101.1 GCA_019038625.1 Candidatus Latescibacterota bacterium
TTTTTCCAGTCACCGTGGAATCACAGTGACTCTAACCATGCCAGGATGTCGGGATTTTTACGCCATGACGAATGTGAGACAGATTCGGCATGGGGCGGGGTTGCTTTCGCGATTGCTTCCCGCTTCATGTCCAGATCGATAGTGGCGTATTTGTTGGTAGTATTAGTGCTGACATGGCCGAGCCAGTTAGCGATGCTGACGAGATCAACACCGGATTTGAGAAGATGAACTGCCGTGCTATGCCTCAAACTGTGGGGATGGAGACGCTTACCTTTGAGGGAGGGATGAGTTTCCGCTGCCTTCCGTACGTACTTCGCCAGAATGTATCTGACCCCGAACCTGGTGAGAGTCGTGCCAAGATGATTTGTGAATAAGGTAACTGGCTTCCTAGGGTCAATTTCCCGCTCTTCGACGTATTCATGCAGTACGTGCGCGGTCTTTGCCCAGATCGGACAGATACGTTCCTTACGTCCCTTGCCGAAGATATGTACACTAAACGGAGAGGACAGGTGCAGATCACTAGCCTTCAGATCAACGACTTCCTGTACTCGGGCCCCTGTGTTGAACATGAGGATCAAAAGAGCATAATCACGACGACCATCTGGTTTTGAACGGTCGACCTCATCTAAAACAGCTTCCAATTCCTCAAACTCCAGATATTCAATTGTGCGAGTACGCATGCGCTTAAAGGGGACACTCAAGATTTGTTGAGACAGGTGAAGGTACTCGGGGAATGTAGTGGCGACACAACGAAAAAAGCTATGGACTGCCGAAAGGCGAATATTACGTGTACCGGTCGAATTATGTCTTTGTGTTTCAAGGTGATTAAGGAAAGCCTCAATTCTGTTTACGGTCATATCGTCGAAGCAAAGGCTGTCGACCGAACCATTGTCACGCGACAGGAAAAGGAGCAGTAGCTTCAGGCTGTCCCGATAACTGTGGACAGTGTGGAGACTCATGCCTTTTAGTTGTGGCAGGTAATTGCAGAAAAAGCCCTGCAATGCGATTCCCAACTCGTTTGATTTCTTTTTCTTCATCGTATACCTCCAATCATTTGTATTCAAGTTCTTCTGGTTCTACATTCTCATTCCAATCTGTAATAAGGCTGTCATATTTCTGTTCGAAACGAGTGCTGGCCACGCGCCGAAGAGATTCTACGAAAGGCAAGTAGCATTGGGTGGAAACGATACTGACATGTCCCATGTATGTGGACAATTGCGGAAGCTTCGCCAGCACATCTTCGCCATTGTGGTACCAGCGCAGTAAAGCATTGACGGCAAAGCAATGGCGAATATCGTGAATACGTGGTGGGATACCTTTCGGGGTAAGGATCTTAAGCGATGCGCAAAGAAGTCTCCAATTGCGCCCTAAACCGGTACCCGTGTAAGCTCTACCCTCATGACCGCCGGCGTTGTTCCAGATGAGCGGCGATGATGCTTTAATCGGCAGCCCGCATCTTTGACGCTGCTTTAGATATGCACGCAATTCAGCATCGACGGTAACAGAAAGAGGAATGATACGCTCTTTGTGAAACTTTGTGCAACGTATGAACAACGTTGATTCGCCTGAATTAAAATCGCCGAGGGTCAAGCGCAGGAGTTCCCCGCGGCGCAATCCGCTGGTATAGAGCAGGATGATGGCTAACCGGATAACCTGGGGCCTCAAAGGACTCAGCGGTAAAGCTGGAAGCTGTTGAGCAGCACAGAGAAGCCGGGCAATATCCGTGGAAGAGAGGATGTAAGGAATGAATTGCGAGTGGTTGGCTGGGAATGTCAGAATATCTGGAATGAAGCTCCACGGATGCGAGCGTCGACGATAGAGGCAGAAGTTGCGAACCATGCGCATGCGATTTCGTCTAACCGTCGGCGTGATGTTAGCAAAAGTATCGCACCATTGGTTGAACAATCTTCCGTCCAGTTCCTCCGCCCAAGGGCACTGAATTGCCAAGAAAGCATCCAAGGAACGTAAGGTGGCGTTCTCTACTCTGTATATCTTGCCAAGGGAACGGTGGAGTTGGAGATATGCTGTAATTTCTTCCGCGAGAAAACTTTGTAATGGTATCGATGACTTGACTTTCTTCCAATATCTTGCCGGTGGCAGACCGTTGAGAGCAGTGGCATCTACACGAATGTCGATATCAGCATAATCCGGCACTTCGAGCGCTACACTGCGTAGATCGTCAATCGCTAATCGTAAGTAAACACAGGTACTCTCTGCGTTGCGATGCCCTAGAATGTCGCCAATGACTTTGACTGATGTGCCTTGCCGGAGCAGGCGAACGGCATAGGAGTGCCTAAGGCAGTGAGGGCCATGACAAGGAATATCCATGCCACTGAGGCGGACCTGGCGCTGAAATACTTCAGTGACAGCGGTCGGCTTCAGTCGGCCATTTGGTGCTCGAATACGTAGAAAGACTTCCCGGAAGGAAAGACTTGGCCGTCCATTCTTCAGATATTCAATCAATGCATCGGCCACCGCATCAGTTAGAGGAAGGACGAGTTGGTTATCAGTCTTACCCTGGGGAATACAAATCGTGGCGGCACGCCAGTTGATATCGTCTAAGGTCAACGACACGACTTCACAAGACCGCAGACCATAAGTAGCGACCAAAAACAGCATGGCGTAATTGCGAATGCCATGTGTATCTGTTCGATCAATAGAAAGAAGAAGCTCATTGACTACCGTCCATGGGAGAGAACGCGGCAATTTTTCAAGTCGGTATACTTTTGGTGTATCAATTATTTCATGAAGCGGAGTCTGTAAGACTCCTCTGCTGTACTCGAAGCGGAGAAAGGCGCGCAAATATCCCACCACATGCTGCAGTGAGTACCGATTAAGATTTTTGGAACAGATACCAAGGAAGTCCTCGACTTGCTTTAAGCTTAGATCGAGCAAGGCTTGTTCGTTCGTCTCGAAACCTATTGAATCAAGAAAACGACCCAGATACATGATGTGCGACCGAATCGTAGTGTTGACCAGCCCTCTTACATCCTTCAGATAACTGGAAAAACGCTCCAATTCATTATCCGAGCGATTTTTGGAGATGGGAAATGGTGGTGGAAGTCCGCGGGTTTCATCAAGAAATTGTTGCAACTGTCGAATGGTTCCCGCGATGCCCGGGCTATCTTGACGAAAATGTTGCCAGGCATTCTGAAAATCGCAATGTGTGAGTTCACTGGCGGATCGTAAATCTTGCTTCTGGAGAAAAGCTATAATGTTACGTGTATTGTTGAGCTGATTCCGGATGGTGCCAAGTGTATAGCCACGTTGGTGAGACCAATTCGTGAACTCATCAAGAATGGGGCCAAAAATGGGAAGAGACAGATAGTCCTGATAGGACCGGGGGCGGATAGTGAAGATCATACTGAATCTCCTTTCGAGTTAGGTTACTATTCAGGAGATCCTAATATGATTGGAATT
>JAHOYU010000102.1 GCA_019038625.1 Candidatus Latescibacterota bacterium
AGTCGGAGACTGTGACAGTCAGCGCACCGTATGTGGAAGGTGTGTTCATTGAATGCTATGTCCATCACCTCTATGTCACAGTAACGATGTACGAAGAAGAGATTCCTTATGTTGTTGACGAGGTCCATTCGATAATGTATCTGGCCGAGGGAGTCGGCCCGGTCATGATGATAGAAGTGGATGACGATTATCCGCTTGAAGAGCAGATAATGTCAGTTGTAAACTGGTCCTTCATGGCTGTAGGAGCCAATAAATAAAAGGCTCAGATTTTGAATTCTCCGGCGGGCTGGAACCAGTTCCGGTCCGCCGTTTTATCAAGGGGGCAACATTGATAAGGACGGGATGCGACATCCTGGCCACGGAAGGATTTCTGCGACTGAGGGGGAAAAAGACGGGACTCCTCTCAAACCCGGCATCTGTGTGCCACGATCTCACTCACATCATCGATCGCAGCCTTGAGAACAACATCAGGCTCATCTGTCTCTTCGGCCCCCAGCATGGTCTGAAGGGAGACACGCAGGCGAACATGATCGAATGGGAAGGATACGTCCATCCAAAAGTCTCCATACCGGTCCATTCACTCTACGGAAAGACGCGTGTCCCCACGACGGAGATGCTTGCCGGCCTGGACACCGTATTGATAGACCTGCCCGATATCGGCGCTAGGCCATATACATATATATGGACTGCTGCGTTGATGGTGAAAGAATGCGCAAGACTGGGGATCTCCGTGATGGTAGCAGACAGGCCGAACCCACTCGGGGGGACGATGGTGGAAGGCCAGGTATTGAGCGATGAATACAGATCTTTCGTCGGCCTGTATCCTCTCACCCTCCGTCACGGCATGACGATCGGAGAGATCCTCTCGATGATAAACACGACCGAAGACTTTGGATGCGATCTGGAGATAGTAAAAATGGAAGGCTGGACCAGAGACATGTCCTGGAATGACACCGGGCAGCCCTGGGTACTTCCCTCGCCGAACATGCCGACACCCGACACGGCCATCGTCTACCCTGGAATGGTATTCCTTGAGGCGACGAACATCTCCGAGGGCCGGGGTACCACGAGGCCCTTCGAGATCCTTGGAGCACCATGGATCGACGGAAAAAAACTGGCAGAGACAATATTGGAAACAGGGGTCGAGGGAGCCGGCTTCCGCCCCATGGAATTCATTCCGGCCTGGGACAAGTACGAAAAAGAACTTTGCGGTGGGATCCAGATACATGTGACGGACCCTGATGTATTCAGGCCTGTCAGAACAACGACGAAACTTATCCAGACAATCGCCCGACTTTACCCGGACAGGTTCGAATGGCTCGATCCACCGTACGAATATGACGAGATCCACATGCCGATAGACATACTCTCGGGAGGGCCTCAACTCAGGAAAGCAGTCGACGCGGCAGCTGCTCAGACAGAGGAGCTGAATACTCTTTTCGATCTCTGGGGCAATGATGAGGAAGAATTCATCAAGACGAGGTCTCCTTTCCTGTTGTACTGAACCGGCCCCGGCCTGAGGAGCATTGAATGAAGATGACGGGAATGATACTGGCAGCAGGGCTGGGCACGAGGATGGGCGACCTGTCCTCCTTTCTGCCGAAGCCGCTAGTTCCCATACTGGGCCACCCTCTCTTCGGATTGATCGCGGACAAACTGGTGAGGGAAGGAGCCGCCCATATTCATTCCAACATCCATCATCTCCCTGAGAAGATAGAGTCGTACGCCGAACGTGAAGAACTTCCGGTCACCTTCCACAGGGAAAAGATACTGTTGGATACGGGGGGCGGAATCGGAAATATGGCCAGTTCATGCATGAAACCCGGCCTGGTATTGCTGCATAACGGGGACATACTCACAGATATCAGCTACGGCCCCGCGATAGAAGCACATCTTGATTCGGGAGCCCTCTTCACAATGATTCTCCTGGATGCGGGAAGCAATACCATTCACCCCCCCCCTCATGTCGTAACAGGCCCAGAGGACCGACTGGTCTCGATAGGAAATGATCCACGGAATGACCCGGAAGGAACAATGCGCTCGGGTTATACCGGCCTGGCCATAATCTCACCCGGGGCATTCGAATATTTCCCCCGTGGAGAAAAAGCAGGGCTCGTCGAGATCCTCCTCAAAATGGCATCCGCGAATCCCGGTTCAGTCAGGGGCTTCAGAGTAGCCGGAAAATCGGGCGCCTGGGCGGAAGCCGGGACGCCAGCCTCCCTGCTGGACCTGCACAGGCGTATCCTGGTTAGCAGAGAAAGATTCACACCTTCGATTCCGACACCAACAATGCCGCTGTTCACTGGTGAAGGCACAGACATAGCCCCGGGCGTGCGATGGAAGGGCTTCCTGTCCATAGGAAAGAATTCTGTCATCAATAGAAACACGGTGCTTGAAGATTGCGTAGTATTGGATGATACTGTCGTGGATCCTGGGACGAATTGTATTAGATCTATAATGTACCCGGATGGAATGATCGAAGGAGGATAGTTTGGACCCCAACCTCATCCCGTTGATAGAATCGGCAATAGAACTCACGGACACATTTCCCGGAGGCCCCTTTCCAATGAGATCGCAGGTGACTCTGCTGACGGGTGGTTCCATGAGATTCTTCGCCAGGCTTGAGGACGGGGAGCGGTCGATTGTGGCGCTCTTCCAGCCAGGTGGAGGAGAAGAATTTGAAAACTACCTGGAGGTGGGAAACTTCCTTCGGGAGAATAATATCGGCGTACCGGAATTCTATGTCTCCGACAACCGCAAGGGAATCCTGCTGATGGAGGACCTGGGTCTTGACGACCTCGAATCGATTCTCAAAAACGCCGGTCAAGACGAGGAACTTTCGTTCTACAGGGAAGGGATCGATATACTGTTCGAACTTCAGACGACTGTCACATCGGCTTTGCAGGAAGCGGGACATCCGCAGATCGCCGGATTCGACCGCGCCGTTCTCCTTGGAGAGACAGAATATTTTGCCGTGGAATTCATAGATGGATACTGCGGAATGACTCCTCCTCCTGGATGGAGCAAAGAATGCGAACTCCTGGCCGACCGTCTGTCCTCTCTTCCACCTGTATTCATACACCGCGATTTTCAAAGCCGGAACATTCTCCTCACAGAGGGAAGGTTCAGGTTGATTGATTTTCAGAGCGCTCACAGGGGCCCCGGACTGTACGATACAGCCTCCTTTCTCAAAGACCCCTACCACCCCATATTACCGGGCACGAGAAGGACCCTGCTCATGGAACTTTATTACAGACTCGACGAAGCGGGTGTCGAGGTTCCTCCCGGATTCGAGATGTACTATGATGACTTTTTATATGCTGGCATCCAGAGAAACATGCAGGCTCTCGCCGCATTCATAAGGTTGGGGACAAAAATGGGGAAAAAACATTTTCTTGATTCCATTCCAAACGGCCTGGATCTTCTCGAAGAGGGAATCGATGAATGTGGAAACTTCCCCGCGATTAAAGCGGTAATTGGCAGGGCCAGATCTATTCTCAAGGAACAGGGCTGATTCGTCAGGTCCGACTGGACCTGCGAATCTTTCTAATAACTACTGTTCCAGCTATCCTGTCATGCACCGTCTGCCTGTTCGGATGCCAGATCGCCTCCAGAAAACCGATGAACACCGTGGCTGCCGAAGCAGCGTATCCTCCCGCCCTTCCAAACGAATTCCAGAAATTAAGTTTGTTTCCGTCCAGGCGGATCACCCGGATTCCGAACAGTGCCTTTCCTGGAGTCCGTCCTCTCCACAGCCAGATCATCAGTGTGAAGTAGGCAATGAAAAGTGGAGCTCCGACAGCGATATTCCCCATTCCGCCAAAGACATCGCTCCCGATTATCAACATCCCGGTCTCTTCGTTGTATGTTGACACCCGTGTATCCAGTGAGATTACGATATCAAATTCCATCTCTCTGAGAAGTGTCACCAGCCGGGCATTGTCAGACTCATCGATGGCCAACTTAATCTCGCAGGGAAAAAGGTCCTGGTTCCTCTTCCTGATTATTCGTGCGACCTCACATTGCACTTCATCCCTTAATTGCTTTCTCTTTATTGTGTCCTCTTCACGATATGATTCAAGGATACTTGCAGCGAGCCCGGGATTCTGGATGTGATTGACGATAAGTGTCTGAACGACTATGAAAAGTAAAACAATGACCAGATCGACGATCATCGCCGCGCCTCTCCTCGGAGGAGAAGCTAGAGGATGTCCCATAAGTTCCGGCGCGATAAACATCGGCTCATCGGTAATCGTCAGTTGGCGCCTTATCCTGCCCTTTTTCCCCTTTTCCCTCTTTTTCCTCATCACCGGCCAGGCTCCTCAATCCCAGTCTCCGCGGGACCCGACACACCCGATCCGAGCAGAATCGCCATCCACCTTGTATCCTCACGGCTTTCCAGGCCTATCTTCACTGTGACGGTAAGCACGACTGAAAGCAGCATACCTACCGGCCCGAGGACCCACCCCCAGAAGATAAGGGACAGAAAGACTACCAGAGTAGAAAGCCCCAGCCCCTTCCCCATAAATCGTGGTTCGATAAAATTTCCGATCAGCATATTGATCACCACATATCCGATTGCCACTCCGAGAGCTCTTCCAGGGCCGAACTGGATCAACGCCTGAAGTATGGCTGGAAGCGCCGCGATTATCGAACCGATATTTGGAACATAGTTCAGAAGAAACACAAGTAACCCCCATAGAAGGGGGTAGTCTATCCGCATGATAAAGAGGAAAACAGCCACCAGAAGACCCGTCATGAGGCTTGTCATCGTCTTTATCGCGAGATAATGCTTAACATTTTCTGTGATCCTGCCCATCTGCGCCAGAGACCTGTCCGGGTCGCGAAAGATCGTCTTAAGTTTGCCCGGAAAGCCGGAGGCTTCCATAAGGATGAATATGACCGTGAGAAGGATCAGCATGCCGTTCGCAAGTACGTCTCCGAGTCCGTTGAAAAGCATCGCGACCAGCTGCATCGCCTTGTCGGGATCCATCATCTCCACCAGCTCGAACCTCGACATGTCTATACCGCGCGATTCCAGCCAGGTTATCATACTACCGTACTGCTCGTTGAGCTTCGTGGAATATTCAGGCAGATTTCTCGAGAAATCATCTATCGAGGAACCGAGGAGAGCAGCGATTATATAGCCAGCCAGGATTATTCCCAGTATCACGATCAGAATGGCCAGCCAGGTCGACAGTCCTCTGCCCTTCAGCCAGAAAAGAGGCGAGGAGCATACTATCGATATGAAGAGGGCAAGCAGAAATGGAACGACGATGACCGCAGCGGCCTTGATCCCTGCCACGACCACCACGAACGATGCGACGGTGAGAAGTATATGGGCGGTTCTTGATTTTCCATCAGTTGTTTCCATGCGGACGATTTTCCACACTTTCAGCGTCGTTGTCAAAGAGATTCGGGAAGAGTCTCGATATATTCGCGTATCTCGTCCCTCACCCTCCTGTAATGGCTTAGGATCTTCTCCTCGTCGGTTTCGTTGCCAGCCATTAATGGTGGATCATCGAATCCGTGATGAACTACTTTCGTGTCGCCGGGAAAAACCGGGCAGTTAACGTCTGCATGCCCGCACACAGTTATCACGTAATCGAATCGTATCGAAAGATAATCACGTACATGTCTGGATTCATGCCCCGAGATATCCACGCCGGCCTCGGCCATCACCGTGACGGCCCGCTGATTGAGCCCATGGACCTCTATTCCTGCTGAACAGGGTTCGATGACGTCACCCCTCAGATGCAGAGCCCAGCCCTCGGCCATCTGCGACCTGCACGAATTGCCGGTGCAGAGAAACAGTATCCTGGTCTTTTGCGGAATTTCGATCACTCCTTTCCCGCTCGTTCGATTCCGGGATCAAAGATCGATATCGGCCAAAGTATTCGAAGCAGATAACCCGGTTGGAAGCTGAAAAGAACGGGGCCATGGAGACTTCTCGTTCATCCTGTCTCCATGACCCCTCGCTCTGTCCCGAATTTCAGGCGCGATTTATTGTGCCCGCCGCCTGTTTAAAGGCTCGTTAGTAGCTCCGAGTTCCATCAGGGTCATGGTCTTCTCGACGATAGTAATGAATTCCGCTCTGTACTGGAAGTGGTCTTTTCCTTTCGCTCCCCTGGCGATCCCGACCACATCCTCCAGCTCTGCGTCACCCATGTGTCCTGAATTCCTCAGGATCATTCCATACATGGCGACAGCCGCAGAGAACCTGAAGGCATCCGATGTACGGGAAAACCTGGAGGGCCTGTCCCGAAGGACCTCACTTATCTCTATGCTCGAGTCACGATCAAGCTCTTTGTAACGGATCTTCACCAGAAGGATCTCATCGCCTCTCCTGCCGTCGCCGCTGATCCTGCGATCCTGGTAGCGGAGTTCATCTTTTTTCACTGACGCACCTGAAGCAGGCAGGATCTCATATAGAGCCGTCACAGTGTGACCCGCTCCGATCTCGCCGGCGTCCTTCCTGTCATCCTTGAAATCCTCATTGGCGAGCTTCCTGTTCTCGTAACCGATCAGACGGTAGGACTCCACCTTTGCCGGGTTGAATTCGACCTGGATCTTCACATCTCTGGCTATCGTATAAAGAGTCGACGTGACTTCGTTGACAAGGACTTTCCTGGCCTCCATGAGATTGTCGATATATGCGTGGTTGCCGTTTCCCTTGTCGGCAAGCTGTTCGAGCCTGTTGTCCTTGTAATTGCCCATACCAAATCCGAGGACGGTGAGGAATATCCCTTCATCCCGCTTACCCTCGATATACTGGACGAGCTCGCTGGTACTGGAGATACCCACGTTGAAATCACCGTCGGTCGCAAGGATGACCCTGTTGTTTCCTTCCTCGATGAAATTGTCCATCGCCACCTTGTACGCGAGTTTTATTCCCTGCCCTCCAGCCGTCGAGCCGCCTGACTGCAGTCTGTCGATGGCATCTTTGATAGTCCTCGTGCATGCCCCCCTTGTCGCTGGAAGGACCAATCCGGCAGAACCCGCGTAGACGACGATCGATACCTGGTCATCAGCTCCCAGCTGAGCGACAAGAAGCTTGAACGCCTGTCTCAACAACGGAAGCTTGTTCGGCGAACCCATCGACCCCGAGACATCGATCAGAAAGACCAGGTTGCTCGGCCTGCGTTCTTCCTCGGTAAGTTCCTTTCCCTGAAGACCGATATGGACAAGTTTGTGGTCTTCATTCCACGGACAATTGCCATATTCGAGAGCTACCGAAAAGGGGACATCTCCATCGGGACTTTCATAATCGTAATCAAAATAGTTTATAAGTTCCTCGATCCGGACCGCGTCTCTTTGAGGAAACATATTCTGATTTATAAACCTCCTGACATTGGCGTACGAGGCAGCATCGACATCGATTGAAAAAGTCGACTGCGGACTGGTCATGGCATCCATAAAACGGTTTTCCTCGATATGCGCGTATTCCTCGGTATTGTCCGGCCTTACATATCTGTTCGGAATACAGGGAAAAGACACACCACCAGCCAGGGGGGCGGAGCACACCTTATGGCGCCCACCCCGCACATGAAGACCATCGCTTGTCATCCCGTAGCTGACATCACTGTCCTTCACTTCGATCCGCCTCACTTCCGCCTCTACAAGGATCTCCTGCGTCTGCCCGACGATCTCGAATTTCATCTTGAAATCGACTTTAGTCGTCTTCCCAGGTTTTACCCTCACGCCTTTTTTTTCGGCGACCTCGTACCCCATCATCGTCACCTTTACCGTATACTTTCCATATGGTACTCCGGTGATCAGGAATGACCCGTCTGTAGCAGTCATCCCTCCCAACTTCGTGCCGACCAGAACGACATTGGCATAGGAAACAGGTTTCCCGCTCCTCGCATCGATAACGGTGCCGGAGATACTCCCAGCTGCACGCATCACCGTTCTGATCTGATCATCTTCTATCGGATGAGAATAAGTCAAAGAAGCGATCATAAGAAAACCGATAGCCGTCAAAAGAACGGCTGTGACATAAAGGACGGACGTGATGTGGGGATTTACAGCCGCTGCGATAGCTCCAGTCTTGTGTCGCATTACGACTCCTTTCGTTCAGGGACAATTTCTTTCTCTGGGACTTTGACAGGTAAAGTTCCCGGAATGTTCCCTGTCCGGTCCATTATTGTGTCGAAATCATTTCGACCCAGACAGACCGGCGCATCCGCCCCGAATCAAAATCAATTCGGGTGGTATCGGAAGTCGTTTCACAACAGCTGGTTGCCGAGAGCGGCATTTTCGGGTGGCGAATGAAAAGTTGTTCTGAGGCTGCCGGGCATTTGTTGTCCGGCAACGCCCGCGTCTATTTACAGTATAATCATAAAATCTATTTTTGTCAAACCAGGGCAGCTCAGATCGCCTCGATGATCGAGACGATCTCATCATCATCGGGGAACCTGCCGGTCTCATGTTTGGAATAGATCAGCTCTTCATCCACATGCACATCGAAAACGCCTCCCCTGCCATCGATCAGTTCCACATCGATATCATCGAAGACATCTCTGAGTTCAGCTTCCAGACCGGAAGCCCTTGGAAGGTAGTCTCACTGGACGCAGTACTTGATAGTCACCTTCATATTTCTCCTCTAGCGTTTGGTCGATCGCCCCGGTGTCTACCGGTCAGGAATCAACCTGTGTCCCAAAAAGAGGGAACCGGCGCGGGGCCGGCTCCCTTCGTGAATCGTATTTCCCGGATCCCGATACACCCGTTCTCCTATGCGAGGAAATCGTCGGGCACATTCTCGATCCTGGCAATATCCGCTATCTTCTCTTTTACATCGAATCCCATCGTACAGTCTACCGTACAATTTCCACATTCCCTGCATTTACCGGCCTCCGCCAGAAGCGGCCGGATCGTATCCTTGGCCTTTGCGAGGTTCCTGTACCCATAGGCATACATGAAACTTCTCATCATCGCGGGGATCTCGATGTGGTGCCTGCAGGTATCCACGCACCTGCGACACTGCGCACAATAGAGCCCCTGCATCCCATCGAGCATGCCGAGTTCGAGATCCTTTTTCTCCTGGTCGGAAAATTTCAGGTTCTCCATAGCGGCCATATCTTCCTCAAGCTGTTCCATACTGGAAAACCCGGGGATCGACGTGTGTACGTTCTCATCCCTGAGGACCCATTTGAGGGCAGCCGTCATATTTATCTTCTTCTCTCGTTCCTTGTCCCAGTAGACACCAGCCTGTGTCTTCATCGCCACGATCCCCAGTCCAGCCTTCGCCGCCCTGGCAATCGACTTCTTCACTTCTTTCACATGGGGCTGACGGAAGTTGTAGGATGTAAGGACCACTTCGTGGAACTTGCTGTCCACCGCCGCGTCGATTACTTCCGGTTCGTTTGTATGAACCGAGACTCCTACAAAACGCGTCTTGCCTTCTTTCTTCATCTTCTCGAGAGCCAGGACGATCGGCTCATACGTCACCGCGGCTGCTGCCGATAATGCATGCATATGGAGGATGTCGACATACTCGATGCCCAGTCGTCCCAGGCTCGTCTCGAAGGCGCCGATAAATGCCTCTGCAGTCGCAGCGCCCGGAATAAACTGGCCTGTCCGCTGATCCATCGGAAGGTGGACCTTGGTCGTAATGATATATGAATCTCTCGGCCTTCCCTTGATCACCTCACCTACCAGTACCTCGTGGTTTCCATTACCGTAACTATTGGCCGTATCGAAATGGGTCAGGCCCATATCCATGGCGGCTTTGTACAGAGCAGGATCCTGCCCCGCGGCACCGATACTCACTATGGGGCACTTCAGTCCGGTCTTGCCCAGAGTCCTGTTAATCAGTTTTCTCTCTTTCTTTTCCTCTCCCTCACCGGCCCTGAGCAATGATGGAGCAACCGCGGCGCCCGCGATACCTGCCAGGCCTGTCTTGATAAAATCACGGCGCCCCTGCTTCGTCTTGTCCTTTTTCATCCTGTACCTCCGTTGGATCCTGTCTCCGTATGTTCTCTCTATCCTCTTGGATTGAGAAATTCCTTTTTCCTGTACTCGTCAGGAATCGTGTAGATACCTTCCTCCGGTATCCTCTCCTCGAATTCGATGACACTGCCGTTCGACAGAGTCTGCTGCCCTTCTGAGAAACGGATGCTTTCAGAAAGCATCTCCCAGCCTCCGGCTTCCAGGATCTGCGTGATAAGCTCGGGCTTGAAGTTGTTCAGGGTGAGGAATGTCGCCATAAACGCATCCGCATATTTTTTTGCGAAAGGAAAATCGTCGGTGACCCACACGGTTCGTTCGGTCTCATTATATTTCGCGTTCATGTAGTCGATCCAGAAATGGATCATAAAACTTCGGCATTTTTTCCCGGTGATCTCCTTCTTCCCGTCAAGCAGCTTCAGTTCACCTGTCGTCGGAAACATCCCAAGACGCTGGACATAATCAGGCGGGAATATCTTTGCGTTGTCCAGCGGCAGATCTGTCTCGACATACGCGGTATCGCCCATTTCCATTATGTATGCTTTGCCGTTTTCCACATCGAGAATATAGCGACGGGTCTCTGTGACATAGGCTATCCTGCCATCACCGATCCAGAGTTCGCTCTCCGAATCTGTTGCCGGCTCCTGATTGCCATGGTGATAACTTGCGTCGGTGTGGTCCTGCATCTTGATATATGTATCGGCCATAGCGGGCAACGACCAGATGGCCAGGACCAGAAACAGACCAATGATTTTTTTCATACCTCTCCTCTTTCCGGTTGTCCGGCAACGGCGACTCTGTCCAGGACCTTCTGCCTGTCCTTCGGCCCTGGAGATCACCGGTGCTCGGACGGGAGCATTCCTGCGGATTGAACTATCCTCTGCAGTATCTTCCGGAAGGGGATACTTCGTCAACGAAAAAGCCTGTTCCCTGAAAACTGTTCCCTCCCTGCTGCTCTATCTTGTAGGCAACCAGAGAAATATGGTTCCAGAAAGAATGATTGTGTGCGTGGGAATTCTACTCACTGATCTGACAGGACCCGGACTGACTACTTTCTCGCCCTGAAATCGTATTCTGAACCAGCAAGATCAGTTACTCCGATGCCTTCATCCCCGTTATCATGGTATTGACGGCAAACTCGATGATCTTTTCACTGTCAAACGAGGTCCCGACTCCCGATTCACCAAGGAGAGTGCGCATACCCTTACCCCTGTCGACCTGCCCGTCGATCATCAACACTGACAGCCCGTGGACCATCGCCCATGCCACGTTGAGGAGACTCACCGGGTCACCCGATATCAGACCTTTTCTGCTGCATTCCTCCACAACGGAAAAACCCGCCCTGAAAGTCTCCCTGGCCGCATTCTGCAGTTCTTCGGTAGGATGCCTCGTCACCACACTTTTCCCGAACATCAACCTGTAAAACGGGGCGTTCATCACCGCAAACCTGACATATGCTACGGCCATTCCCTGAAATCTCATGAGAGCATCCTCAGTCTCATGATCAATGGCCCGGGCGAGCTCTATATTCAATCTTTTATAGCCATCTTCCGCCACCGTACACAAAAGATGATTTTTCCCCCTGAAATGTCTGTAGAGGGCAGGCCTCGAGACTCCAATATTTTCACTTACCGTCCTTACTGTAACATTATCAACGCCTTCTTCTATAA
>JAHOYU010000103.1 GCA_019038625.1 Candidatus Latescibacterota bacterium
GCCACTGGAAGTCCTCGACCATCTTTGGGCCATGCGAGCTGGCGCCCCAGAACCTGATCTTGCCGGCTTTTCTGGCCTTCGTAAATGCCTTGACGATAGCGGGGTTTTGTATTCTCTCCAGTCCGCCGAGGCCTGGATCTCCGACAGAGTGGATAAGACAGCAGTCGACATGATCGGTGTTCAATCTCTTGAGGCTTTCCTCGATAGCGGTCTGGATCTGTTCCTCGGTAGTCGTGGGTGTAAATAATTCCGGTTCGAGTTTGGTCGTCAAAAACAGCTTGTCACGTTTCTGTGGGAAGATCTGGCCGATCACTTTTTCCATGTCATAATATTGACGTGCTGTGTCGACGTAATTGATACCCCTGTCCATGGCATATTCCAGCAGGGAGCAATCCTGCATCCCTGCATTTCCAAAAGATATGTCGGACACCTTGTATCCAGTGCGTCCAAGAGTGCGGTACCCTTTGATCTTCGGCTTTTGGGCGTCGCCGGCAGTTTTATCCTGTCCCGCCACGGCACCAGAGGCCACAAGCCCCAGTCCCGTACCCAGGATCCCTGCAGCTGAACGGCCGAGAAAGGATCTTCTCGAAATACTCTTTCCCTTCTTTTCCATGATCAGTCACTTTCCTTTCTTGATTCGATGCCTATTCAAGCTCCAGCCCGTATGACTCATCGATCATAAGGGGCGGCATCGGCCCGTCGAGTGGATTCTTGTCCTTCACATACCAGTCGTACCACTGAAGGTGCCTGTACAGGACATCGATCCTGCCAGGCTGTTTTCTGTTGCCATGACCTTCCCCGGGGTATTGTACCAACCTGACCGCCGGGTGGTCGTTCATCTTTAGTCTGCGATAGAATTCCATACTCTGTGATGGGTGTACCCGGGTGTCCGCAGCGCCTCCAACGATCAGAACCGCCGTGCGGCTTTTATTCGCGTAGTAGATCGGGCTTCTTTCCAGGGCGAACATCCACTGATCCCTGTCGGCATCGAGTTTCTTTCCTGAATGTACATAGAGTTCTTCGTATGGGATGTCCGTTGTGCCTCGTTTACTTATAAGATCGCTTATGCCGACAAACATGCATACGGCCCTGACATACCGGGTGTAGTACGACGCGAACCATGCTGACGCGTATCCACCGTATGAGCCACCGCCCATTCCGACCCTGTCCGGGTCAGCGATTCCCTTTGAGACAAGATGCTCGATGCCGTCGGCCAGATCGTCGAATTCTTTTCCGGCAGCATCCATGTATCCCTCCAGGGCGAATTCTGTCCCATATCCGGTACTTGCCCTGTAATTGGGGAAGAAGACCAGGTAGCCTCTGCCTGCCAGGACCTGGGCTGGATTGAAATAGCTTCCGATCCATGTGTTGCGGTAATGTGCCTCGGGGCCGCCATGCACCCCTACGATAAGCGGGTATTTCTGACCTTCCATGTAATCGACCGGATAGACCAGGATGCCTTCGATCTCAAGGCCATCGCGAGCCTTGTAATTGATCACTTCCTGGCGGCCGAGTTTTCTTCCAGTGATCCATGGGTTTTCTTCTGTCAGTCTTTTCATCCCGCCTTTTCCGTATTTCCAGTAGAAGACGTCTCCTGGAATATCGACGGCGTTGCCGATGAACGCGAAGTGTTTGAAATCACCCGTAACAGAGGGGAAATTGAAGACGATGCCGGTCCTGGATCCGTCCAGGATGATCTTTCGCTTTCCCCCTTTTGCGTCAATGGTGTTCAGCGTGTTCCAGACACCTTCTGACGCCGTGTACACGACAGTCTTGTCGTTTTTCCATCCTATACGACTTACATGTCCCCTGAATCCCGGCTCTGTGAGATTCAATGTCGTACCACTCTCGATATCGATGACAAAAGCCTGGCTGACAGCGTGGTCTTTTCTATCAAGCGAGGCCGTAAAAGCAAGCTTTTCCCCGTTGGGGCTTATCGCGAAATTTCCCAGCTTCCCTTCGTTTTTGCTCAAGAGGGTGAGCTCTTCCGAGTCCAGGTCCAGGATGTATATATTTTGAAACATGTAGACATGATCAATCAGGTTTGAGGGAGTTATGGATACAGCCATGCGGTCACCCGAGGGAGCGAACTCGAATTTGACCACATTGACATCCTCCGTCAATCCGGTCGTTTCACCAGTACCACCGTTGCTGTCGACTCCGATCATGTGAATATCATGGTTTCGCAGGTCTTCCTCGAAATAGATGAATCCATATCCTTTGTCGGTGAGTTTATCTATCCTGTCGGTCTTTGCTTCTATCGCTGTGTAGGCGATCCGGTCCCCGGAAGGATGCCATCTGAAGGAGCCGACGGAAGTCTCGGAACTTGTCACCTGTACGGCCTCACCACCACCGACAGGGATCATCCAGACCTGTTTCTTTGCTTTTTCGCCACGCGTCGTGAGGAATGCCAGGAGCGATCCGTCCGGACTGAATCGTGGAGAGGAAATATTGACTTTGCCCATGATAAAGGGGCGGATCTCCCCGGTCTTTGCCGAAGCGAGATAGAGCTCTGACCATGCGCCACCCGCCTTTTCGTCCACGGTCCTCGGGACGGAGACAAGGTAGGCGATCCATTCGCCGTCGGGATTGATAACGGCGTTCCGGCAATTCCTGACGCTGAGCATATCTGCCGGGGAGACAGGTTCCCCGATACCGGCCTCTGAGGCCAGAGTGAAAAGTGCCGGGAACAAGAGCAGGATCCCCAGCGCGCTCAATGATCGGATAAAGATCTGATTTCTCATTTTCGGTGGCTCCTTTCGTTGTGGGAACGCATGGCACGTCTACTACGATTATTAGCCGAAAGATCCAGGCAAGGTCAAGGCATGAAAACAGTACGCATCCCCCGGCTCATCCCTTTTAGGTTGGAAGCCCGGGCAGCTGGTGGTAGACTGGGCGGGACCGTTTGCGGTGCGTGAGGCATCGCATCGTTATGTTTGATCCTTCGGGAAAGGATGCCTGATGACGAAGACCACGACAAAACTTCCACCTGAAGCTTACAGACAGCTCCAGGAGGGGGAGAGCTACCATCCAATAATACCCGCCGGGAGCCCGACGCTGGAAGTGACTCTCAGGTCGGTAGGTGTCGGACTGGTCATGGCGATGATATTCTCTCTCGCTTCGGCGTATCTGGCGTTGAAAACGGGACAGGGGATGGAAGCGGCCATTCCGATAGCGATCCTCGCGATAGGTCTGGCTAATCTCTTCGCGCGAAAAAGCACTATTCTCGAGAATGTGATCATCCAGTCGATCGGGGCGGCCTCAAGCGCCGTCGTGGCCGGAGCGGTATTCACTATACCTGCTCTCTACATGCTGGATATAGAAGTATCTTTCTGGCATATATTCTTCACAGCTTTCTTCGGTGGCTGCCTCGGAGTACTCTTTCTGATCCCGCTTCGTGATTATCTGATCGTAAAAGAACATGGAAAACTTCCTTTCCCGGAAGCAATGGCTACGACAGAGATACTTGTCGCGGGAGAGAGCGCGGGACAACAGGCCCGGACACTTATTTTCAGCGCGGTGATAGCCTTCTTCTACGATCTGTTCATATTGACCTTCGGGTTCTGGAAGGAGATCATTTCCTTTCATGCTATCGGTATCGGAAGATGGATGGAGGAACGTTTCTCCATGGCGATACGGATCGACGGGCTTTCCGCGATCGTCGGGTTGGGATATATAGTCGGTGTTAAGTACGCATCAATAATTGCGGCAGGCAGTTTCCTTTCTTATCTGGTATTTATCCCTCTGGTCTCATATTTAGGATCTCATCTGACCGGGATCATTCCTCCCGGGGACGTCCCGATCATGCAGATGTCGACAGACGATATCTTTGTGAACTATGTCCGGTTGATGGGCATCGGCGGTATAGCCGGAGCCGGGGTCATGGGAATAATCAAGAGTATTCCGTCGATCGGCAAATCGTTCAAGCTCGGGATCCAGGGGATCGCTGCTTCGAGAGCGGAGGGACATGACGACGTAAGGACCGAGAGGGACATGAACCTGCGCGACGTATTCATAGGTATTGCGGCAATAGGGATATGCCTCTGGCTCTTCTTCAGGGGTGGTCTGGCTGACTCGCTTGTAAGCACAGTCGGTGTTCTTCTCGCGCTGGGCATATCTTTTCTCTTTACGATGGTGGCGGCCCGCGCGATCGGTCTTATCGGGACCAATCCCGTATCTGGGATGACACTTGCGACATTGATCATAACCAGTGTCATCCTTACCAAAATGGGGCTGTCAGGCAAGCCGGGCATGTTCGTGGCCCTGATCATAGGGGGTGTGGTCTGTACCGCTCTGGCTGTGGCCGGAGCTTTCGCGACAGACCTGAAGATCGGTTACTGGCTCGGCGCGACTCCCCGGAATCAGCAGCTTTACAAATTTCTCGGTATCATCGTTTCGGCGGCCTTCTGCGGGCTGGCAATGATGCTTCTCGCCAATACCTATACTCTGGGTTCACTCGAGATGCCCGCTCCCCAGGCCTCGGCGATGAAAGAGATCATATTCGGGTTGATGGGGCCCGAGGCTGGAGTACAGTGGATACTTTTCTCGTTCGGAGTGATCATATCGGTAATTCTGGCGATGGCCGGTGTGCCGGCTCTCGCGTTTGCCCTCGGAATGTATCTTCCGATACAGCTCAATACCGCGGTACTGCTCGGTGGTTTCATCGCGTGGATGGTCGGCAGAAGCAGCAGGGACAAGAAGGTTGTAAAGGGACGTAAGGAAAAAGGGATCCTGGTGGCGAGCGGATTCATAGCCGGCGGTTCGATCGCTGGTGTCGTCGCCGCGGTCATCGCGGCTCTCGGGTGGGACTCGATAGTCATGATCAGCTATCCCGATACCGCAAGCGAGCTGGTCGCGATCGGGATGCTCACATTGTTGTCCGTGTTCATGTACCAGTATTCGAAGAAAGCCTAGGGTAAGACGAGCCGGGTTGATGTGGTCGATGAGAGCCAGGAAAGAAAATATTTTATGGACAGGGACAGCGACAATCTGACGTATATCCATACTACGGACAGCCTGTGGTCGCCGGATGGAAAACGCTTCCAGAGGGAGAAGTATCTTCCCCGGGTCGAGCTCGTCAGGGAACGCTTCGGCGACAGCTTCGACTCGATCAGGGTTTTGGATGTCGGTGTAGGGTACGGGTTTTTTCTGAATCTCCTCGAAAACGAATTCGGACTGAAGAATATCTTCGGGATGGACCCCTTCCCCGGTTCGATCGAGATAGCGAAGAAGTATACTTCCGCGGAGATCATTTCGGGTGATATCAATGATGAACGATGGCCTGTTCCGGAAAAATCATTCGACCTGATCACCTCTTTCGATGTAGTCGAACATCTGGCGCAACCAGACATTTTTTTCACCAGGGCGAAGGATTATCTGTGTCCTGGTGGATTTATCATCGTTACTACTCCGAACAGGCAGCTGCCCTACATGATGCGTTCGATCCCCTGGTTCGGCATACCAGATAATAACACGACTCATATAAACGTGAAGAGGCCCGGGTACTGGAAGAAGACAGCCCGCGAAGCCGGCTATGACATAGTGAAAGCATGGAGGGGAGAGCACCTGACCCATACGAGGATCTTTCCGAAACTTTTCAGGAATATATGCGCCGCGCTGGGAGCCGATCACAGGAAGATCCCCATCATCAACTCCTTCGAGCAATCGTTCTGCATGCTCCTGCAGCACCACCAGAGCCTGTAAGATAGATTGAATTTCGCCACACTTACAGCCGAGCAGGGCATAGCGATTTGCCTTTCAACTTTTAATTGGGAATGGGGAGGAAGCCATCAGTCTCCTGCTCAGACAGTCCTCGCGTGGCAAGCCACGCTGCGGAATCTCGCGACGAGACTGATGGCTTCCTCTCCTACCGAAACAGCCGGTCGATCTGTTCGAGTTGTTCCCTGGAAAGAGGATGAGTATCACCGAGGATCTCGGTAATGAATGAGAGTCTGGCCGTCATCTCGAGCAGTTCCATTCTGCTGAACGCCTTTTGAAGAGAACTTCCTGTCGTCACCGCTCCGTGATTTGCCAGTATCAGGGTCCTGGAGTCTATCGCCGCTATTGCGACCGAAGTCGCCAGAGTGTCACTTCCCATGAGAGCGTAGGGAACGATGGCGGGCTGGCCAAGCAGAGCCCGTGATTCACCGGTGAGATCAAGCCTGATCTCCCGGCCAGTCGCGGAATAGGCCGAGGCAAAAAGAGGATGCGCGTGGATGATGGCGGTGACACCGGAACATTTTTCGTAGATCCCTGAGTGCATCCCCGTCTCCATACTCGGGGCGGAGCCAGCAGGACCCGTCGCTTTTCCGCCGGAGATAAGAGTCATATCCGATCCGGTCAGAGTATTCTTGTCCTTTCCGGAAGGCGTGATCAGAAAGCTGTCCTTATCAACACGGAGGCTGGCGTTTCCTCCTGTCGATGTGGTCAGGTCTGAAGCGCAGAGACGGCTCATGATCTCTGCCAGGTCTTTTCCCGCTTCCAGATATTCCATTCGGCGTTGCCTTTCTGTCGGAGTGGTGATGCTGAGAACTTCACCTTTCCTGTAGCCTGCCCTTACGGATGATTATCAATGTGTAGGATATTACCAGAAGTGTCAGTCCTCCAAGAAGGATAAAAGGAGCCTGGATCCCGAACGAATCGGATATATGGCCGGAAAGATAAGCGAATATCGAGTTGCCGATTATATAGATATTCGCCGTCAGGGCGAACCCGGTCGTACGGTTTTTCGGGTCCATGGCTACTGAGATGATAGACAGCATCGAGGGATAGGTGGCGAACAGGGCGAGTCCAAACAGGACAAAGGCGGTTACGATAAGAGGGACATTATGGGCGAGCCCGAGGACAAGCGATCCCGCCGTCATCATTATATATGCAGTGATCAGGGTCCATTTTCTTGTCAGGGCAGAGGCTATCTTTCCGTACATCAGTGCCGAGACCGTGCCAGCACACATCCAGCCCCCGAGGATCATGCCTGTCTTCGACATCGACATTCCGAGCCTGTGGTTGAGAAGGCTGGGAGAGTAGTTCAGCATGATACCCCAGGCGAGTCCGCCGAGTAGTATCATCGGGATGAATACACCGATATCGCGGAAGGCTTGTGGCCATGATGCCGATTTCTTTTCGGATTCTTTCTCCTTGATGATCTCTTCGCTGCTGATCGTGCCTGCAGACATAAAGAGCCCGAAAATCACCGCCAGGAGATTGATCGTCCCCCATGTGTACAGTGGCACTTTCCAGCCGTAAGCATCGACCAGGAATCCGGTCGACGTGAAGGCGAGCAGGACACCGATGTTTCCGAAGGCGCTCTGGATACCCATGGCCCTGTCGAGTGAATTTCCCCTGAACGAGTGTGATACCCAGGAAATGCCTACCGGGTGATAGATACTTGTACCGAGCCGTATTCCAGCGTAGAACAGGACCATCATCAGGTAATTCCTGGAAAGTGTGAGGAGAAGAAGGGATCCCCCGACCAGTAAAGCGTCGAGCGCGAGATAGTATCTCGTATGTCTCGTTTTCGCGAAATGTCCGATAAGGGCCTGGGCGATGATCGCGACGACGAGCCCGAACATCATGATGGTGCCGATGTCGGTATATTCTTTTATCAGTAACTGTTCTGTAAAGAGGACGGGAAAGATGGCCGGGAGTGTGACGACCGAACCATCGTTGCACGCGTGATGAAGCGCGACGGCAGCCAGCATTCTTTTTTTTCTCTTCTCGATAGTCAACGTCATCCTCCAGGGACCGGTATCTCAGATGCTGGATGAATATATGGGGTCACCCTGAAAATGTCAGCAGGTTTTGTTCGATCCGGAAGACCCGGCTCGGATTATTCGTTTCGTTATGCTATGCTCGATGTATGGATAAAAGGGAGGTTAAGAGGTGAAAGCACGGCTTCGTTCGATTGTTGTTTCAGCCATCGTGCCTGTGATCGTAGCGTCGGCATCAGGTGTGGCTGGTGGAGAGGGTGGCGACCATATCAGGATTCCTGTCGATTCCATAGGTTACGCGCTTGATCCATCGCAGGTGGAGGCTGTCGTATCGGCTTCGATCGAGAATCCCGATAACCTGAGTGGACCGGGAGCAGGTTTTCCCGACTCTCCCATGATCGGTGGAATATGCCCTCATGACGACTATGTCTTTGCCGGGGCCGCCTACGTAAAACTGATGAAAAACGTCAAAGCGCCCCTGGCCATCCTGATAGGAGTCTCTCATCGGGCCAGGCGTATCGGTATTCAAGGCAGGCTTGTGTTTGAGACATTTTCAGCGTGGAAAGGACCTTATGGGGATGTTCCGGTGTCGGGGATAAGGGAAGATATCATAGCGGCTCTTCCACCAGAGATGGTGATGATAAACGATTCGTTACACGCCGGGGAGCATTCGCTCGAAGGATTGATCCCGTTTCTTCAATATCCATGGGATAATGTTGACGGAAATGACATCGACGACCCGGGAAAGATCGAGATCCTTCCGGTGCTGGTAACAAGGCTGGCAGGAGAAAAATTTCAGGCTACGGCGGAAGCTTTCGCGGGAGTCCTGCACAGGGAACTGGACAGGCGCGGCTTGAGACCGGGATTCGATTATACAGTCATTATCTCTGCCGATTGTGTTCACTATGGAGACGAGGGATGGGGTGGCAGGAACTATTCCCCATACGGCACGGGCAGGGAAGGGTATGAGAAGGCGGTTGCTGAAGACATGGATATCATCAGCACGGTATTGATGGGCCAATTAGACGGCGAAAAGATAAAGGGATTCAGGGATCGTGTAGATAGCTATGAATTTGAATGGCCATACAAGATCCCCTGGTGTGGAGTCTATTCGATACCGTTCGGGCTGGAGATACTTTCACGCTTATGTGAGCTGGAGGGGCGACGACCACCATCCGGGATAATGCTCGATTACGGTACGAGCCTGGAACCTGGAATCCACGACATAGACGCCGGAGGGCTGGGAGCCACTAACATCGCCACTCTGAGGCATTGGGTGGGGTTTACTTCGATAGGCTACTGGTAGACCGGATTTCAACTCATATCGAATTCTATCAGGTCACCGACGCTGGTGCCGGTCTTTTCCAGTGTGTCGACAGGCAGCTCTATGGCGCTTACAGCAGTCGCGGTGGAATCGGCGAAACAGCCTGGAGGAAATCGTCTGAAGAGTTTTACGACTTTCCCGTTCCTGTCGAGGAAAGCGATATCGACAGCCGTTTTCAATCCGACTGTATATATGCTGTGACAGGGGCTTATCCAGAGCACACAATCATTGGGAATGCCGCCGCCGTTCAGGTAGCTCAATGTCCTGTGAAAATGTTTGTTCAGAGTCAGGAGAGTTTCTCCCAGCGATGTAGCGCGAGTCCGGTTATGAACAGACATGACGTGGCTCCATTTATACCAGGGTTCCAATGAACATAACGGTCAATGTGGCAAGAGCGACCTTGGCGCTCCAGGGGAAAGTCAGATTCCCGAAATCAAAATCGATGAAAGTTCCGGACTTCTCGGTCTGGCTCGAGGCGGATCTACCAGATCTCGCGGCTATCCCTGCGCCGATTTTCGTCAGCGGCGATTTGTACTCTTCCATGTGATAGATCATGGAAGAATCAGCAAGTGATGCCGCGTGACGTTCCAGTATCCTTGTCGTTCCGGCGTGCATGACGTGCTCAACGGCGTTGAGAAGAAAGACTATCATGAACAATAGAAAAGCGCCCACAGGGCCAGTAAGGCCACCGATCGCTATCGAGGTGATAAAATCCTCGAGCTTGATCCTGCCTGACCTGTAATGCCGGGCCGAACAGAGAGCTCCGACGATGATTCCCAGGAGGACCATCGCCAGTCCCCCATACCCGGAGTAGAATGTGTGGACTATGCATGCCCAGATGATGATCATCGAAGCGGATACGATCGTGATGGCGGTTCTTTCCCGGTTCCTGAATATATTATAAATAATGGCAAGAACAGCGAGGACCTTGAGCAGGCTGATTATCAAGCTTGTCGATCCCAATTGTTGCCTTTCGACAGAGTATTCCATATTTCATCCAGTGTAATACAAGATATATTCCACCGCCCGATTCTGGTTGAATTACGCGTGAGGCCGGCTGAGCAAAAGAAAACACGCGATTGCAACTTGTTGTGGATATGGTTGTTACGCGGGCTGCCGTGATCGTCTGGCGGGCCGGTTCAAGCTGGCAGCTCTCGTGAGGCGGAAGAGCACCTCCCCGTGTCAGCGTGATAACCCCCAATAAAACAGGGTCGATATCAGCATTGTGGGGGAGATTCCTGACTACCACATAACAGTGCTTTTATGACTTCCAATGATGGAGGACAATTGATGTCTGTTCCCTGTAGTTCCCGGAGTCGGTGTACGGATCCATGGACATCATGCCTGTGATGCTGTGTGTTTGTGGTCGATATTCGCCGATTGCAGGGTGATGGAATATTCATAGATCGTCCGGTTCTTGAAGATGATGAACGAGATGATCGAGCCGATGCAGGCTGGAAGCAGATAATCGATTCCGAACAGGCTGGAACTTATCAGGATCGCTGCCAGCGGGATATTGAGAGTGGCACAAAGTGTCGCCGAAACCGAGCAGGCGGCCAGGAGATAATATGCCGGGCTTCCTGGATCGATACCCGCCAGGGAGGAGACAAGTGCGCCGCCAGCCAGTCCGATGATCAGCATCGGCCCGGTGAATCCTCCGCTCATACCGCTGCCGACAGTTACCGATGTGCTGAGAATCTTCATGAAGATGATGATGAATAATAGCAGAGGCAGATTGACCCCGCCCGGAAAGGATGCCTCCAAAGTCATGTGATCGGCTGATGCCAGGCTAGAGAAAAGGGAGGATGAAGTTCCCAGTATCCACCGCAGGCCCCCGAGCCAGAGCATTGTCAGTATGGCTCCGGCAAGGCCGGCCTTCACAGGCTGGCCCAGGGGGATCTTCCCGAAGATGTCGACAGACTTCTCATAGATGATGATGAGAAGTATTCCCATGGTGCCCCCAATGACAGCCATTACCGGTAGCAGGAAGTGGATCATCCCTCCCTCAGGAGCCGGTGGGGTCGTAATCTGGAAAATCGCCCCTTCACCGAGCAGGAAGGCTGAGGTCATATATGCCATGCATCCGGTCAGTATGGAGGGGAACAGGTCAGAGTATTTCAGCGTGTCACTGCTGAGGATCTCGACGGCGAAGACAGCGCCAACGAGCGGAGAGTGGAAGATCGAGCTTACGATACCGCTTGCTCCACATATCGTGGCTGTTCTCAAAAGCCCCGTTTCATCCATGCAAAGGAGCCTGAAGAACCATCTGGTAAGATGACATCCGATGCCGGCCCCGATCCTCGACAGAGGGCCTACGATCCCTCCGCTGCCGAAAAAACCGAGTGTGATGATCGTGGCGGGAATTTTGAGGATCGTGTCTCTGAGACTCATCATACCGCGATCTCTGTTGACCGCGATCAGGTACGAAGGGATGCCTTCGCCTCCAGCGCCTGGCGCTGACTTCAGAATGAAGAGTCCACATACCAGTCCTCCCGCGATCGGCAGGAGATACGGCGAGAATGAGAATGCCTTTTCTACGACAGTCGATACGACGGGCAGGACGTAAAGAAATCCTTTTACTGTGATGGCTGTGACCGGGCCGATGATACAGGAGATCAGTATCCACTTACATAGTGTCTTGAACTGCAAGGAGTTGTGGACAACCATTTCCGTTCACCTGGTTTTCAGAAGATCTTCGAAAGCTCCTTCGAGCTTTCGCATGTTTTCGATCCAGATCCCCCTCTCCAATATTATATCGGAATTCCTGTTCCTTATCTCCACCGTTTTTTCCCGGTCGTCCGATGCCTCAAGAATTGTCCTGGCCAGCTCTTCAGGCGAGTCGACAGGCACGAGAAATCCGTTGGTCTCCGGTTCGATCCATTCCCGGTTTGCCGGTATGTCGGTCACAACCGGGATATTGCCGCATGCCATCGCTTCGAGCAGGGAGACAGATGTCGAATCGGAACGGCTGGTGGATACATAGATGTCTGAAGCCCGAAGTCTTTCGGCTATTTCTTCAGGGGCCAGCCTGCCGGCAAAGTCGAAACGATCGTCGATCCCGAGATCGGCCACTTTCCGGAACAGCCTTTCTTTTTCCGGCCCGTCGCCACAGATCGTGAAACTGGCGTCAGTAGTAGACAAGACCACTTTTGCGGCATCGACAAGAAGGTCAAGGTTGTAAATGTCATAAAGATTCCTTGTGCTGATCACATGCAGTCCTCCGTCCCGGGAGGGTATTCGCGTCTCGGACGGGTAGAAGACCGACTGGTCGATTCCGAAGATTATCTTGATAGTATCTTCCCTGGCCGCTCCCGCGGCTATGACCGCCTCGGTAAGGTTGTCCGCGTCCGTTGTTACCAGGTCTGCCGCTCCCAATGCTCTCCTGATCTGTACACGGTGGATCCTGCTTGACGGAAAGTCCACGAGCATATCCGATCCAAGCGCCGATACGACAAGAGGCCGCCGGTTCACAAGGCTTCCTATCAATCCGTAACCGGTGACATAGAGCGAGTTGACTATATCGGGTCGGAATCTGTCGATGTGTCTTCTGATAATCGGCAGTGAAGCGAGATACCCGGCCAGCTTCGTGGGCAGGTGCCTGGGGATAAGGACTGCCGGAAATGGACAGCCTTCGATATCCTCGAACGACAGGAGGAGTACTTCGTGTTTCCTGTCGTGAAAGTAACCGGCCCAGCGCCGGATGTGGCCAAGCGACCCGTCTCCTATGAAAGCTATTCTCAACTGCATTCCCTTCGAGATAGATCAATCTCTGATAGCGGACAGTCTAGATAGAACTATTCCTATTGTATACGTATTTTCAATTTGACAGGAATGATTTTCTGCCGGGCTGTTATACAGCGGCTGTCTCTATCAGACTCATGAGCCCTTCGCCATAATCCGGGATAATGGCTCGAAGGTCTCTTCTTCCGCTCACAGCGGAGAGCGCTTCCTGGATATCTTCCGAGATCGGGTCAGGGGTGATAACAAGTGTGCCGAGAGACAGGTGCGGCCCGTCGGATCGGTTGAACAGGCTGGCGGAGACGTTGAGGACTTCCTGGAAATTTTCCCGGATATTATCAGGGAGCTCATTCGAATTGATATTTGTCATGGCCACTTCGGGCGGGATCACGGCGAGGCCGGCTCCGATATTTATGACCATCGACAGATCACAGATCCAGATCGCCTTGATCCTGCCATCGTCAAGGATGAAGGTGCAGATCGCCGTTGGAATGTCTTGATCGATTTTCACCGGAGTACTGCTGTCCAGTTTCACATTCATGTCGAGAAGGCTTCCCAGCAGGTCTGAGATAGCGGCCGAATCGGGCAGTACGGTCTTGGAGGGATCGACTGATCCGGGACTCGCCGTTTTCGGTGTAGCTCCAGGATCATCAGACATCTCTGATTTTTCGGATCCTTCCTGTCCCGGCGTCTCAGCTCCGGTCCCTGTGAATGTATCAGTCGATGTACTGCCGGCATCCCCTTTTCCGATATCGACCATTTCGAGAAGTCTCAGTCCGATTCCCGTCTCGCTTCCGGGGGAATCCTGTCCCCCCGTCCATTCCGCTACACCGTTCAGCCTGAAAACCCCTTTTTCAGGGATGCTTATATCGATCTGCACTGGAGATCCCGGGGGAAAATTGCCGGCTGTACCTATGAATATCCTGTTATTGAGGCCCGCATGCCCCTCCTGGCGGATCTTTTCAAGATCTTCCATCGGCAGTAGTCTGATTCCCGCAACGATACCGTCATCGATGCGTGAATAAGTATGGATCGTCTTTTCAGCCATTTTCCTGCTTTGTCTGTTTTTCGCCGGGATGATCCCTAGGTACTCGTGTCTATGATCAGGAAAAGCCTGGCTTCTATCGGTCCGATCATTACGTCAATAACTGAGGAATCCACATTCTTGCCGGGAGTCATGTAGCCGGCGAAGAAGACGGGAAGTCCGATCTTGATCGTCGGGATATCCTCGATCATTCTTCTCTTGACCCCTCCTGCTATGATATTCACGATCTCTCCCATGGAGTCCCTGACATCCTCTTCTGATATCTCATCGTCCTCTTCCATGCAGAGCATCGCCTTTGCGAGCGACACGCAGTCTTTGTTATCCGCGAAAAGTCCCACGTTGAGCGATTCGTGCAGGCTGATCATGGCGACGTGAGCTCCATTGATCTTGTCCGGAAGTCCGTCTTCCATTCCAGTGATGCTGCTTCCATCGAATCCGAGCATTCCGGTCGCCAGCTCTTCGAGGGAGGCAGACATGGCATGTAGCCATTTTTCATTTTTTGTGATCACGGCATCGTCCATCAGACAACCACCCCCAGTTTTTCCTGAAAGGTCTCGACCGTGAACGGTTTGGTTATCAGGAACTGCGCACCGGACGATTTGGCCGTTTCCATCATCTCAGGCGTTCCCTCTGTGGTAATGAATCCGAATGGTGTATCTATGCCTTCCGCCCTGATCGTCTCGAGAAATGTCAGTCCGTTCATCTCGGGCATGTTCCAGTCGGAAAGGATGATGTCCGGGTTGAATGATTTTGCTGCCGCAACGCCTTCCACGCCATTCGCTGCTTCCTCGACGGTAGCTTCGCCATATCCGGCCTGCCTGAGTGTTCTCTTGACGATCATTCGCATCGCTTTGCTGTCATCGACAATAAGTATTTTCATAGTCCCTCCCTCGCAAGTTATACCGTTCTCCCAAGTCTTATCGTCAGGCAGCCGCACGACTTTAGGGGAATAGCCGGAGGATTGAAAAAATGATGGACAGGTGAAATCCGATCGCCCGGAAGGCGACAGCAGGGTTACGGGTTACCTGGGTGCCATTCGAACCGTATCGAAGCTCAGGGCAGATGTATCGGGGCCCCGGGTCCTGTAGGAAGTCCCAAAAGCATCCACACGGCGAGCAGCACTATCCAGAAAAAACCGAAGACGATCGAATAGGGAAGCATTGTGGCCGTGATCGTGCCGATCCCGAATTTTTCATCATATTTCTGGGCGAACGCGACAATAAGAGCGAAATAGCTCATCATCGGCGTAATGATGTTTGTTATCGAGTCGCCGATCCTGAAAGCCGCCTGCGTAATGCCGGGGTGGTACCCGAGAAGCATGAACATGGGAACGAATACGGGAGCCATGATCGCCCATTTTGCCGATGCGCTGCCCATGAAAAGATTTATGACAGCGGAAAGGATGACGAAGAAGATCAGCAGCCACACCCCCGTCAATCCCACGCTCTGCAGGACTTCGGCGCCCTTGATGGCGAGCAGGACTCCGATGTTGCTCTCCTTGAAGTAGTAGACGAACTGTCCGGCGAAGAAAACGAGGACTATATATCCTGAGAGGCCCTTCATCGAAGAGGTCATGTGCTTTACGATGTCCTTGTCGCTTCTTATGGAGCCGGTCGCTATCCCGAAGACTATTCCGGGGACAAGGAAGAAGATCATGATAGCCGTGATGAGTCCCGACATGAAGGGGGATCGGAGAACAGCGCCCGTTTCCGGGTCGCGGAGAATGCCGTTTTCGGGGATAACGAGGATCGCCACTATAGCCAGCACTAACAATGCCATCGCTCCGGCCCAGGCCAGCCCTTTTTTCTCATTAGTCGATACTTTTTCGAATTCTTCGTGGGTGCCCTTGTATTCGCCGAGACGCGGTTCGACAAATTTCTCGGTAACCCAGGTGCCGAGGATGACGAGCATGAACGCCGATGCGACCATGAAATAGAAATTCACGGCGGGGTTGATCTGCATTCCGGGGGCTACAAGCCCGGCCGCAGATTCGGTGAGTCCCGCGAGGATCGGGTCGATCGAACCAATGAGGAAATTCGCGCCGAACCCTCCGGAGACTCCGCAGAAAGCAGCTGCGATGCCGGCGATCGGATGTCGTTTGAATGCCGCGAATATCATGGCACCGAGAGGGATCAGAATGACATAGCCTGCGCTGGAAGCGAGATGGGATAGAATGCCGGCTGATATGACGGCTGCCGTTACAAGGCGTTTGGGAGCCGCTGTGACCATGTGTCTCAGGAGCGCGGAGATCAATCCCGATCCTTCAGCCACACCGATTCCTATCATTGCTACGAGGACTATCCCGAGAGGAGGGAAGTGCACGAAATTATTTGTCATATTGGAGTACATGAATCTCAACCCTGCCGGGTTCAGCATGCTGACAGCCTCGATCAGTTTTCCTGTTCCCGGGTGAACAGCGGTGATCCCGGCCCTGTATATGATGTCTGAAAGTATCGCGATGAGGAGCGCAAAGATTGCGAAGAGAGTGGCCGGATGAGGGAGGCGGTTGCCCGTTTTTTCGATCCTGTCCAGCAGGCGGAGGGCAAGTGGCCGTTTCTTTTCATCCATGACAACGCTGTTATCCTGATTCATTTACATCTCCTCGAAAAACGCCCCCCGGGGCGATGAAGGTGGAAGACCGACTTTCCTAACTTAAGCTCACAGGCTATGACAGTCAATCTTTTTACCCTTGAGCGTTTCATCGTGGAAGCCCTAGAATGTCCCTGTGGAAGAAAAGGAGAGATGATGCGTGATGACATTCCAGGCAAGGCTTCAGGCGGCTCGTTTTTCGAGATATACGAAATGTTGCTCTCAGGATTCGGGCCCGGAGGCTGGTGGCCGGTGACTCCTGAAAAAGGCAGATCTCCCAGGTACTCGGGAGGGCCGGTGAATGAACAGCAGCGGTTCGAAGTCGCTGTGGGCGCTGTCCTCACCCAGAACACAGCGTGGAAGAACGCGGAAAAGGCGATCGTGAACCTGACGGCGAACTCTGCTCTAGCCCCGGAACGGATAATCGGTATAGAAGTGGAGAAGCTTGCAGCGATGATCAGGTCGTCAGGTTATTTTAATCAGAAAGCTGCCAGGCTTCAGAGGCTCGCTCGCTATCTTCTCACGGTCAGCAGGCCGACGAGAGAATCACTTCTCGAGATTAACGGTATCGGTCCGGAGACTGCCGATTCGATAATGCTATATGCTTATGATGAACTTTGTTTTGTGGTCGATGCATATACGAGACGGATATTTTCAAGGATCGGCCTGATCGGGCGGCGTGATTCGTACGATGAGATCAAGGCCAGGTTCGAGACCGGGATCCCACCTGACGCAGGGATCTATCAGGAATATCACGCCCTTATAGTAGAGCTCGCCAAACGCTTTTGTCGAAAGACCCCTGACTGCGTCACCTGCCCGTTGAATATGGTCTGCTCCCGCAGTATTACATGACAATGCCCCTCTTTTGAGAATAGTTCTTGCACATATCAGCCTGACAGACGATTTCAGCCGAAATGAGCGTGAGTCGCAACTTGTGGTAAACACTGGGGTTATGCGACATGTTCCGGCGCCCTGAAGGTGGACACCGAGGGAATCCGTTAGAGGACAAGCAGATAGAAAAAGGCAATAGGACAGGCGGCAACGATGGAAATTGTCGGAAAAACATCCGCCTGTGGATAAAAAGCTTACGGAGTTGCAGATCATGTTTCTTTACTCTTTCGATACTGAGGAACGCAGACTGATCGTAGGACTTGCCGGAGAAGATGGCCGGTCTCTTGCGGGCAGGCTTGCCAGCCTCGCGATGGTTGCCAGTGACTGTGGAATAAACATCATCGAGTGTCTTGACACTGACAGGAAAAGTGGTTCGAAAGATTCCGCTGCAGACGAATTCATAAGAATAAACGATCTATATATTGATTCGGGCGAGATGTCTAAGGATGATCTCCTGGACGAGTCGGGGTACTACCTTATCAGCCGCGATGCGGGCATTCTGTGTCTGGGCGATTCGAAATCACCGTCATCATATTCGCTGTTTGTGTCCCCTGACGCAGGAAACGCTGGAAAGGCGTCGGTCTTTGTCTACCTGATAGCCAGTATCCTGGGATTCTCAAGTTTCGTGTCGTTTGAAGTCCGATTCAGCGTCTATGAGCTTCTAAAGAGAATAGTCGAGAGCGCTGACAAAACGAGCTGTGAGAAATGGATAAACCTCGTGATTGAAAAAAAAGAGGAAGACCTTTCGGTCTTTATAACGGACAGGGGGGTGGAATTCGACCCCACCGATATGGATGGATCATGCCTGAGTCGGTTGTTCGGAGCGGGAATTTTCAGAGGGCTCGGGCTGTCCACGACGAAAAAGATCACAGATACGCTCACGTGGGAACGTAAAAGCGGGATAAACCGAACGCTGCTGTACAAGGCAGAGTGCGGAAAGGACAATACAGTGGAAGATGGAGGGAAGAAAATGGAAAGGTTCAGAATCAGCGTAGGCGATCCTTCCGGAGAAGGAACCCGGAAGTTGTTTCTCGACGGCAGCCTGGACAGCGTAGCGTCCCTGATGCTGGAGAGCACGATGTTCGAACATCTCGAGAAGGGAGAAATCTCGATCGAGCTGGATTTCGAAAAGGTCCCATTTGTGTCGAGTTCCGGAGTCGGCGTACTTCTGGGTATTGTTTCGACTTTCCGCGAAAGTGGAGGAAAGGTCTCTTTTGCCAGAGTGTCGGCGAAGATACTCTCCGTTTTCAGGTTGCTGAACCTCGACACCTATTTTGTGTTTTCCGGTACGGCTGAGACGGAAAAAGCCTGCTGAGAGAAAAAAGGAAGAACTCCCAATGGGACAGGAGAGAGAACAGATCAAAGTTGCAGACGAGACTTCCAGTAGTACCGGGCCTGACCAGCGTGAGGAAAGGGTGCGGAAACTGGAAAAAAGCCTCGAACGGAAGGCCTATATCTTCGAGGCCCTGTTCAGGTTGTATGAGCGGCTCGGCGCGACTTTTGATATCGACCTGATATCACGGCTCTTGCTTATGACCCTTTCGGGGCAACTGGGACTCGAAGCGGTATCGATCTACCTGGCTGCTCCTGACAGGACCATATTCGGACTGACTCACTCCCTCGGTACTGGAAGTGTCAAACTGCCGGACTCGATCAATGCAATGTCGGGGTTTGTCCGCTGGTTGAGATCTGAAAATGGATTGGTGTTTATCGACAGGTATTATTCTTCTGGTGAGAAGCCGGGTGTGGACGAGATCGAAGTCCTGACAGATCTGGAGAAGGCAGGATTTTCCTTCGCGAGCTTCATCGAAAACGATGGCGAAGACCTGGGCGTCCTCTTTTTCAGTTCCAGGACAGGAAGCAGAGGCTTCGATGAGTTCGATAAGGAGTGTCTCCGGATGTTCATGCGGGTCGGAGCGATCACTATAAAGAATGCCCTGAGATTTCATCAGTCGGAAAGATACCGGGAGAGCGGCGAACAGTTCGCAAAGGTCAAGAGTGAGTATATGGGGGAAAACTCCGTGCATCTGAAGACCTCTCTTTCCGTCCTGAAGAGTTCACTCTGGTCGATTGAAAGTGACGGTCCGGGCAATGCGATCATGGTGGATATGGCCAGGGATGCAGTAGTCAGGATGGAATCCAGCCTGAACAGTTTTCTCGCCCTTGTAGACGCAGGTATAGAAGATACACCACTGGATCTTGAGAGGACCGATCTTTCATCTGTCATTGAGGATTGTTTGAGAGAGTATATCCCTGAACTTGAAGAAAAGAGTGTCACGGTAAGGATGAAAGACGGACTCGCTGGCCGAGGGGTCTTTCTGGATCCTTCAAGGATCATGGTAGTGTTAAGGAATATGGTAGACAATGCTCTCCAGGCGGTCGGTCGGGGTGGACAGATAGCCGTCAATACAAGGATCGTCGAATCGGGGCCTTTGCTCGAAGATGGAATCCAGCTTCAGGACTGGAATCTCTGTGAGGGTGACACCCCCCGAAGGGAGTCAGCCGAGAGGAGCCAGGATGAATTCGTGCAACTCGAATCGATCTCGGAAGAGATTTCCTTTCAGAGAAGTATTGAGCAGTCGTACGCTGTCATCTCGATAGAGGACAACGGCATCGGTATTCCGGAATCGGAAATAGGAACACTCTCCATGCCTTTTCAGAAGATCCACTGTCCCCTCGAAGGTGATTCGGGACGGCCAGGCATCGGACTCTCTGTAGCCCAGAACATCGTAGCAGGTCACGGAGGGATGATACTCTGTAGAAGTGAAGTAGGAAAGGGTAGTACCTTTTCAGTCTGGATTCCTCTCGATTGACCCGATCCAGGAATCCTGAGACAGACGGATCATTGACCGCCCGCAATGGCTTTTTTCTTGCAGCACATTTCCATTGAATGATATCGCTGACCGCGCAGGAGGTCCCACCCTGCCGGAAATTGAAGGAACGGTTTTGCCGCGCGAGACCATTCTTCGCGTAAGTCGTTATTATAATAGAGGTTTCGTGCGTGTTCATGAAAGAAGGTCGGAGATGGTCGACGAGCCGAAAGGGAACCTCGTCTTCAGCGCTCTGCGTGGTGGAAAATATTTTCTTCTTTCGACGGTAATTCTTGCCCTGGCTGTGTCTGCTGTGATCCTTGTATTCACCGGAAGAAGGTATACATCGACCGCATCTGTCCTGCCATCGCCGGGTGGAAGACTGGACCTGGGAATGTCCGGGGGTGGATTTGCCGATATTGGAATGGTAATGGGGACAGGGGACGCCGGCCCCCAGATGTCCCTTTATCCGGATATACTCAAGAGCAGGAAGGTCGGTATCGATATCCTTCGTCGGCGTTATTCTTTCAGAGAAGGGGACCAGCTGGTGACCCGGACTCTACTCGACCATCTGGGTGCTGGCAGCGAGAAGGCGGGGTTGATCAAGTTGTCCTCAAGGGTGAGCAGCTTTTGGATAGACAGGAAGTCCAGAGCCCTTGTACTCAGCGTGACCACCGACAATCCCCGGCTCAGCGCGCTTGTCGTAAACGCGTATCTGGAGAGACTTGAGAGATTCAACCGTGAGGAGAGACGTTCGTCGGCAAGGGACACTCACGGTTTTGTCCGGGAGAAGTTCGATGAATGCACAGAGAAGTTGCAATCAGCGGAAGAGGAACTTGGGAGATTCATAGGGGATAACAGAGACTTCGCCATTGCATCAGACCCGATGGTCCTCATGCGGCTTCGCAGGTTCCAGAGGGAGGTAGAGATCGGTCGGGCGCTTCGTCTCGTTCTGGGAAAACAGATGCGTAAGGTATCGCTTGAAGTAGAACGTGACACGCCGATACTCAATGTCCTCGACTATGGTGTTGTTCCGGGAAAACCATCATGGCCCGTGCCGCATATGTTTATCATCTCAATGACTATGGGGGTGACGATGGCGGCGCTGGTCCTGCTTGTCGTCAGAGAGTCGTTCGGGCGGTGGAGAATGGGCAGGGACAGGGATATCGTAGAGGAACTGATCTGTGAGCTCAGAAGCGATCTGGCAAGAGTCCCCCTGGTAGGACACACTGTTGGAAAATGATGGAGTTGAACTCAGGGGATCTCGAATTCCCGCGTGACTGGAATCATTGATGAACGATCAGTATTGCCATGTTTTCGAACCGGATAAAAGGCGGCAGAGGATAGTTTGCGCCTTCTTGTTCATTGTGGCGGTAGCAGCTGCCGCTATGCTTCATCGGTTCGATCCGAGGATCTCGTTTCTGCTGCCGGCAGCGCTGATCCTCTCACTGCTATTAAAAAATCAATCATACATGGTGTTTATTCTTGTGGTATTCGCCTTCATGCGACTCGACGCGTGGATATCTTCGGTATTTTCCCTTCCATTCGGCAAGATCATGTTCCTGCTGTCCCTGTCGGCGCTTGCCTCGTCATTTCTGTTTGCGCGATCAAGACCGAACAGGCCGACATTTCCCCTGCTGGCCTGGTTCATTTTCATCTTATTCAGTTTTGCCATAGGGGGCATAGAGGCTTCGGGCGAGGGAGTGTTTCTCTGGATCTCCGATACGGCCTATGCGGCGACCTTCTTTCTTGTCATCTACTTTCTGGTCAATTCACGTGAGCGCCTGGAGAAGATCATATACCTTATAGCTTTTATAGGAGTAGTCACCACTGCGATAAATATTGCCGAATTCATTGATCCGGCCGGGCTTGGACTTTCGCATTCTTCAGGAAGGGCGGCTGGGTTGTTGAAGAACGCGAACACTTCCGCCTTTATCGTCAATCTATCGATGGTAGCGTCGATCTATAGCCTGCGGGTCGTCCAGCGGGGATGGAAAGTACCACTTACCGTTCTTCTTCAGGTGATCCTGTTTTTTGGAGTATTTACGACCTTCTCCAGGGAAGGACTTCTGCTGTATGTGCTGATCTTTATTTCACAGTTCTTTCTCATCCGGCAGAGAAGCCGGAAGATGCTGGTCGCGGTCCTTGCCTGCACGATCCTTGTCTTCGGCCTGATACGGGTAGTGGCGTACATCAGGGATGGCGCCGACAGCGATGTGCGGTACTCGTACCGGAAGATCTCGACTCTGGTGAATGGAGACATAGACGATAACGACAGATACGATCTGCTGACATACCATCTGAGCAGGTTTGCAGCGAAGCCACTTACCGGGCATGGTCTTTACAGCGCTCTCTCTTACTCGATACCGCGGCAGGGCCTGTCGATCAACGAAGTGCCCAACGGGCCCCACAACACCTTTGTCATGATCCTTTCGGAGACGGGGATAGTCCCGTTGGTCCTGTATCTTGTTTTTCTTGCAGCTCTCGGGTGGAATATTGTCTTCAACGGAGGAGTTCCAGGAAATAACAGAGACCGGGCCATGCGGCAATGCCTGCTTATGTTGTTCATCTCGTTCCTGATACATCACGGATTTTCACACATGATGCTTCTTTCGAGGTATCCGATGGTGCTGATCGCGCTGTTCGCGCTGCCGGCAGAAGTTTTTTCATCCGGGGACCGTCTGGTCGAAGAGAAGATGTCCTGAGAATATCAGCCGGAAATGAATGAACGGATGAAGGCGCCAGGGGAGACCTCGGTCACTACAGGGACAGATATTCCGATGAATATCGATAGGATCCCTCCGGCCAGGGCTATCAGTTTTCTCGGGGGGCCACTTTTTATAAGGGGAAGTTCCGGGTCGTCGAGAATGTGCAGGACAGCAGTATCCTTCTTCTTTTCAATATCAGCGAGTTCTTTCTGCTTAAGAAGGTCGATGTAGATCTCCTGTTTCATTTCCAGGTTGCTTATCAGCCGCTGGTGTTCGAGAAGGATGCCAGGGTCAGTCGAAGTCGTGAAATTCCTGTTTTTCTTCTCAAATCCGGTGAGGCGGTTTTCGCTGTCGTGGAGTTCACCCGCGGTGAAATCGAGTTCGTCTTCGATGAACTCAAGGTCTGCCGATGTCCGCGATCGGTGCCTCTCCCGATTGAATTCCCGGAGAAGGTTCACATATTTTTTTGCGATAGCGAAAGATAGGGCCGGGTCTCTGGATGTCACTCTGAGCCTGATGATGCCAGTCTTCTCGTCAGAAAGGATAGCAGTCATCCTTTCGAGTGATCTGAGCCCTTCATCTTTATCCTCTACGCCGAGTAGACTCAAGACGGTAGTCATTCCATCCCCTGTATCGATCTGTGAGATCAGAAGCCTGTCCCTCAGGGTCTTGCTCGACAGGATGACCGGGAAGAAGACAGAACTGTTCGGCGAGACGTCCATGTCGATGTTGAAGTTCATCAGGTTGAGCGCGCTGCTCAATTTGCCCATACGGCTCGTCTGGCCGGAAGGCAGGATCACTGCTTCAGATGTCCAGGATTTCGGCAGGATAAATGCGGTCGTCAGCGACAGGAGCGCCCCGACTGTTATTATGGAAAGGGCAAAACGTCTTCTGCGTACAACCGCTCCCGCTAGGATCGTGAATGAAATTATATCCTGGCCCATTGTCTCTGGTACCTTTCTGAACTGAATCTCCTTCTTTTCATCCATGTGTCTTTCAAGTTCTGTTCCATTCAACAGGTATTTATTGCCTGTCCGGCACGCCTGTAACGTGATGTTGTGATATAAGATAAGTGGCTCCGAATTCGGAGTGCGGGTGTCGGGTCCTCATGCAGCTGACTGACAGGGAAATGTTTGGAGGGGGGGGAGGAATATAATTCCCCTGAAAAAGAGCCGGCCCGAAGAGTTCGGGCCGGCAGTCTCATTTTATGGATCTACTGAAATCAACGGGTCATCGATTCCAGGCTTCTGACAGGATCTATTCCTCTTCCGGAAGTATTCGCGTAATCGATTTGATGATAACCGGTTTTACCGGGACATCTCCGTAGCTGCCTTTCGTCGTAGTCTTGACGAGCTTGATCTTGTCGATCACGTCCATTCCCTCGGTCACTATACCGAATGCACAGTAGCCGAAGCCTCTGTCGGTCTTATCCTTGTGGTCGAGAGCGGGATTGTCGTTCACATTGATAAAGAACTGACTCGTTCCACTGTCGACTACGTCTGTCCTGGCCATGGCGATCGTATATTTGAGGTTCTTCACTCCGTTGGCGGCCTCGTTCTTGATCGGAGGGGCTGTATCTTTCTTGCTCATTTCCTTTGTGAATCCGCCACCCTGGATCATGAATGTGCTGATGACTCTGTGGAATATTGTGCCGTTATAGTACTTCTTGTCTACATAGTTCAGGAAGTTCTCCACTGTGATCGGGGCCTTGTCGTCGAAAAGCTCTATTGTAAAATTACCCATTGTGGTTTTCACAAAGACCATCGAATGCTCCTGCTTTCCTTTTTTCCCGTCCGCCAGGATCGGCAAAGCGGAGAGGGTTATAATGGTGGTGATCATAAGTAAACATATAATGCTTCTGGTC